>RFHX01000229.1 GCA_003695725.1 Candidatus Schekmanbacteria bacterium | reverse complement strand
GAATAAACTCTTTCTTTTTTATCGATGTAATAACCCGGTGTATTTTTGATTTCTGAATATAAAGGAGTTGATACGGCACATCTTAAGTTGCTGACTCCTAATGAATATAAACCAACTTTTCTGGCAAAATTTGAAGTATCGAGCATTTCATTTTCCGTTTCATTAATATTACCAATAATAAAATATCCGTGAGTAAAAATTTTAAATTGCTTTAAGACTTTAAATCCTTTTTCCAATTCTTCCCTTGTAAATCCTTTTTTCAAACGAGTTAAGATATGGTTTTGAGATGATTCAATGCCAAGAGTCAATATTCGAAAGCCGGCTTTATACATTTTTGAGAGGACCGTGGGATTTTTTGAGATTTCGATTCTCGAGTTTGCCACGAAAAATTTTTTAATTTTTTCTTTGATTAACAAATCACATATACTTTCAACCCTTTTTAGATTGAAAGTAAAATTTTCATCGAGAAAGATAATTATTTTTGAGCTTATTTTCTTTATTTCATTAACTACATCTTCTGGTTTTCTGCCTCTCCATTTAATCTTTTCGCCTGTTGGCGTGAAATTGAAAGAACAGAATTTACAGTTATAGGGGCATCCTCGAGAAGAAAATATTCCATCAACATTATGCCCTAAATTCAAACCATTTATAATGAATTTGTATTCATATTTGCGAAGGCTTCTGTCAATATCATAAAAGTGATTCAGTTCTGTTATATTTCTTAGTGGATTGTGAATGATTCTTTCACCTTTCCTATAGGAAAGCCCTTTTATTTTTTCTTTTTTTAATCCGCTTAAAAGTTCAACTATTGCTTTATCACCTTCGCCTCTGATGATGAAATCGATATTTGGACAATCAGAAAAAAAAGTGTCAGCTTTTTCTGTTGCTTCCCTTCCACCAACAATTGTTAAAATCTTCGAGGGGATAGAGGAAACTATTCTTTTAACTTTCTTTTTTTCGTAATACCAATTTATACTGATTAAAACAGCATCAGGTCTTTTGGCAAAGAAGTGGCTCAATGGTTTTTTTTCATAGCGCAAATCTACTATTTCTATTGTCTCGCATAGATCTTTTACAGATGATGCAATACTTTCAAGTCCCAAGGGAGGCATAAAACCAGTTGAGGAAAGTTCCTTTTCGTAAGGATAAATGCAAAGTATGTATTTATATTTTTTCACTTTGGATTGTAAGATATTTTTTGAAGAAAGCAGACTGGAAGGAATGCTTTTCAAAAAGGTATTATTTTTCAGCTATGTTTTAGTCTTATCCTCTCATATTTAATTTTTTACCCTTATATCATTTTTGTGAGGAAAAGCCATAAATATTATTTGACAAATATTTCTAAATAAAATATACCCTACCTAGGTACTGTAGAAGGAGAAGAAATGCTCGATGACAAATCCAAGAAAAAAGTGATTTCAAGATTAAAGAAGATAGAAGGCCAAACTCGCGGTATTGCAAAAATGGTAGAAGAAGAAAAATATTGTATTGATATTTTGACACAAATATCCGCAGCCACATCAGCTTTAACGAATGTTGCTAAGATTGTATTACAGAAGCATGTAGAAACTTGTGTTTCTGATGCTATTAGAAATGGACAGGAAAAAGAAAAGATAGAGGAATTGATGGATGTATTTTTTAAATTTAAGAAATCTTGATGTGCATAAATTTGAATAGTATTTAAAAGCAGTATCAATTTCTAATTAAAATCAAGGAGGAATGAAGATGGCAGAAGCAAAACTTTCAGTAAATGGTATGACTTGTCAGATGTGTGTGAAGCATGTGAAAAAAGCTATTGAAGAATTTAAAAGCGCAAATAATGTCAATGTAGACCTTGATGCTAAGGAAGCAACTTTTTCCTATGATCCTGCAGTTGACAACATCGAGAATATTATAAATGCTATCAAAGAAGCAGGTTATGAAGCTTCTGCAAAATGATCTTTTTTATTTGATTCCTTTTTACATTTTATTCTGATTTAGAGCGAAAAAAATGAAGAAAACCTGCCAAATAAAAGTGGGAGGTATGTCCTGCGACCATTGTGTGCGGGCAGTTACGAAAGCCCTCAAAAAGCTTGACGGAGTTATTGATGCAAAGGTTTCTCTTGAAAAGGAGATGGCTGAAATAACTTTTGATGCACAAGTGGTCAATGAAGATAAAATGAAAGAGGCAATTGTAGATGAAGGATATCAAGTTGAAGATATATCAGCGCAGGAAGAGAAAATTGAAGACAGGAAAGAATCCGTAGAAAAAGAAGAGAGGAAACTCCTTTCATCTTCATTCAAGATAAGTGGAATGTCTTGTGCAAATTGTGCTGGTACCATAGAAAGGGGATTGAATAAATTAGATGGAGTAACAAAAGCAGTTGTAAATTTTCCTCTTGAAACACTTACAGTAGAGCATCTTGAAACTTTAACAGCCGATAATATAGCAGCTAAGGTAGAAGACTTAGGTTATAAAGCAATTCCAATATCTGCCAATGGATTTGAGACACTCCGTTTCAAAATTGAGGGTATGAGTTGTGTTAATTGTGCAAAGACTATTGAACGAGTGCTTTCAAAGACAGAAGGAATAAAGAATGTTTCTGTAAATTTCCCTATGGAAGAGGGGATGGTAGAATTTGATGTAAATACCATTAAGACAGATGATATTTTGAATTTAGTAAAGAATTCGGGATATAAGGCTATTCCATTTGCGGAAGATAAGAAGAAGGAAGAAGAAGGTACAGCAGAGAAAGAAAAAAGAGCTTTTTTGTTGACAGCACTTCTAACTATTCCTATAGCGCTTCTTGTTCATCTGCCTCAACTTGGAATCGACTTTAGGCCCTTCGGAAGCATTCAGGATTATGTAATCTTTGCTATTGCTACAGCGGTGCAGATTACCGGCGGATTCCCATTTTATAGAGGTGCTTACTACTCGCTTAAAAACCGGGCAACCAATATGGATGTCCTTGTGTCTCTTGGCATTAGCGCATCTTATCTTTACAGCGTAATGGTTCTTTTCTTTTTACGAGGGCCTATGGAGGGAATGACAGGAGAGATGGCGGGGGAAACTGGACAAATTATGCATCATCTTATGTTTGAAGTTGCCCCGGAATTATTGACTTTTATTCTCCTCGGAAAAATGATGGAGGCTCGGGCAAAGGGGAAAGCTGGTCAGGCTCTCAAGAAACTTTTAGAATTGCAAGCTGATAAAGCGGTTGTATTAGTCGATGGTAATGAGAAAGAAATACCAGCATCGCAAGTAAGGATAGGGGATATAGTCATTGTGAAACCGGGAGAAAAGATACCAGTAGATGGAGAAATAATTGAAGGTTACTCAAGTGTAGATGAATCGATGATATCCGGCGAATCAATTCCTGTTGAGAAAAAAGTTGGTGATGAAGTTACAGGCGCAACAATAAATAAATCGGGACATTTAAAGATAAAGACATTAAAAGTTGGCAAGGATACAGTTCTCTCCCAAATCATCAAGATGGTTCAGGAAGCGCAGGCAGATAAAGCACCGATTCAACGATTTGCTGACACTGTTTCAAATTATTTTGTACCCACTGTGGTATCCATTTCATTGATAAGTTTTGCAATCTGGTTTTTGGTTAAGGGAATGGCTTTCATTTTTGCTTTTACGATAATGATTTCTGTCCTTGTCATTGCCTGCCCATGTGCCCTTGGCCTTGCAACACCAACTGCAATTATGGTCGGGAGTGGTATTGGACTAAGAAGAGGTATACTTTTTAAAAAAGCAAGCACACTTGAAAATATATCAAAGCTTCAAATGATTCTTTTTGATAAAACCGGCACCATTACCAAGGGTGAACCAAAAGTTGTGGAATATTATGTTGCAGATGGTTTTGACGGCCGAGATTTGTTAAAAAAAGCGGTGAGTGCTGAAAAGAAATCAACACATCCTCTTGCCGAGGCAATTTCAAGATTTGGAGATGAGAAAAATGTAGAAATCATAGATGTAAATTCATTCAATGAAGAAAGTGGAAAAGGGATTGAATGTGAAGCGGGAGGAAGCAAATTAGTTATAGGTAGACTGGCATTTTTAGAGGAAAAAGGGATTGATGTGAGTAATATTGTTGTTGAAAAGGCGGAAGTAATGCAATCTGAAGGAAATACATTGGTTTTTGTTGCTGAAAATAACAAAGCTGCAGCAATCTTTGGTATTTCTGATGTGATTAAGGAAAATGCCAAGGAAGCAATTAGTAGTCTTCATTCATTGGGCATAAGGACATGTATGATTTCAGGTGACAACAAGAAGATTGCTTCGATTGTTGCAAGAAAGGTTGGTATAGAATCATTTGAGGCGGAGGTATTGCCTGAAGATAAAATAAATACTGTAAAAAAATATCAGGCAGAAGGGTTATATGTAGGAATGGTTGGAGACGGAATTAATGATGCTCCTGCTTTGGCTCAAGCAAATATAGGAATAGCAATTGGCTCTGGGACAGATGTCGCTAAAGAAACAGGAGAAGTGGTTCTTGTTAAAAATGACCTTTTTGATGTTTATAGAGCAATTCAACTTGGTAGGAAAACATTGACAAAGATCAAACAAAACTTCTTTTGGGCTCTTTTTTATAATGCTCTCGGCATTCCTATTGCCGCCGGAGTTTTTTATCCTTTTACGCTTCCACCTCAATGGTGTGCCTTAGCAATGGCTTTTTCATCTGTCTCAGTTGTGAGCAATTCATTATTGTTGACGAGATACTCAAAGAAGCTTTAATAAAGCAGTAAATTATCTTTTCCTCTTTCTATCTTTAGGGCTCTTTTTATTCCAAAGGGTTTTTCCTTCAATTTTTAGTGTTGGTTTTGTGAGAGGTCCGCTTAACTCAATTGGTATATTCTTCTTTCCTTTTATCCCCAATAGTGAAATGGTTTTCCCAACTCCTGTTGAAGGATCGTATTGACCAAAAAGTTTCAATTTTAATATGCTATCAGATAAAGTTTTTCCTGTTTTTAAGGTTCCCTGTCCTTTTATTCTTATTCCATTGCCTTCAATATTGATATTTTTAATTGCGCTACGGTTTCGTGATGATTCAAATTCTAAATCAGCTTTTTCAACTGGAATAGCTTTTAGAAGAGGAGAGATATTTTTAATTGCTCCTTTTGAAATTTCAATTTTACCTCTTCCTGAAAAAGTTCTTAAATCATTGTCAACAATGATTCCCTCAATTTTAAAATTAGTCATTCCTATTAATGCGAAGCCATTTTTTGATGTTTCTGGAATGGCTTTTTCCATATTTATTGCTTTTGTTGTGGAGATATTTAAATAGATGCCTTCATTATTGGATTCAAATGAACCATAAATTGAGCCGTCGAATGCATTTGCATAGATGGCAAATTCTTTTTTGAAGAAGAGGAAAGAAAAAAGGGGATATTTTATTTTAACTTCATCAATGGAATATTCTAAAGAGTTGTCTTCACCTGCGCTTATATTTACTTTTGTCAATTTTACTCCAATAGGGAAGGAATAGCTGGATTCATCTATAGAAATATTGATATCGTAGTTCTTTTCAATAGTTGATAGTGCATTTTGGACGAAGATGTCAAAGGGAAATTTAATTAAAAAAAAGAAAAAAAAACAAATTATTCCAAAGATTGTATAGAGAGAAATTCTTAAAAAATTTCCTTTTATGTTTTTTAAAATTGCCATTTCCATTTTTTGCAAGGTTTATAAGTCCTTTGGATAGTCATTGCAAGGGGATTTTTTTAAATGAGAAATTCATCTACCATAGAAAACAAAGAAAGAAATGCTTTTTGCGATTTCTATTTGTCGTCAGGTCCGACAAAGTCTAAATATTCACTGCCAAGAAATACATCAGGAGGGACATACCAATCACCGGTTGAAGCCTGTGCAGCTATCCTTGATGCGCTTTCAGTTGCTTTTCCTCCTGTAAAAGCAAGAATCATGCCGCTTGTAATACCTCCAATGAACGCATAAGCAAGCTTCAAAGGTGTGTAAGGGACAGATGCAAGGACACTTGCTGTAATTAAACCACCTTTTCCCCAAGGTCCATAATCATGAAATGTCTTTGCGTATCCAACAGATGAATGGATTAAAAAAAAGGCAATTAAAATTGTCAATGTAACTATTTTTTTCATAACGATGCCTTTTGCAGGTTCAATTCAAATAAATTATAATTTGATACTAAAGAAGAGTCAATTCTTCTGCTAAAATTTGTATGTTTTTTATGAAGATGAGAATAGCTATTATTGATATTAATCATTTTTCCCATGGAGGATTACCTTCTCCACCAACAACCAAACTTTTGATTCTCAATGTTGGTTGAGCATCTGCCACAGGAACACCTTGCCCTCCTTTACCACATGTGCCAATTCCAAAACCGAGATCATTTCCTACCATATCTATATCAAGAAGAACTTTGGGACCATTGCCGGCTAAAGTTGCGCCTCTGACAGGAGAGACCAATTTGCCATTTTGAATCAAATATCCTTCGCTAACTTCAAAGACAAAGTCTCCATTAACAGGATTGACCTGCCCGCCTCCCATTTTTTTTACGAATAACCCTTTTTCTGTTTCTTTTAAAATTTCCTCAGGAGAATGATTGCCGGGTTTTATATAGGTATTGCTCATTCGTGGAATAGGCTTGAATCTGTAGGATTCCCTTCTACCATTGCCTGTGGAGACAACTCCGTCCTTCATTGCAGAAAGAAGGTCGTAAAGATAATTTTTCAAACAGCCATTTTCAATAAGAATGGTTTCAGAAGATGCTGTTCCTTCATCGTCGAATCTATAGCTTCCTCTTTTTCCTGTTAAGGTTGGGTCATCAGCAACGGTTACAAGTGTAGATGAAATCAATTCACCTTTCTTCCCTGAATACACTGATAATCCTTCCTGCGCATAATCAGCTTCGAAGCCGTGTCCCACTGCTTCATGAATCATTGTCCCGCCGGCTTCACTTGATAAGACAACCGGCATACTTCCTGCCGGTGCTTTTGGAGCGTCAAGCATCATCTTAGCTCTTTCGAAGGAGCTTTTTACAGTTTTTCCCAAATCAATTTTTTCGAATAGCTCAAATCCTTCACTTCCTCCAATGGGCTCATAACCTGTTTGAATTATTTCATCTTTTGCCAAAACAACTTGAACAATGAAAATAGTGTTCAGCCTGCGGTCTATAATTTCTTTCCCTTCAGAATTGATGATGGCAACCTCTTGAATGCTGTCTGAGATAACCAATTTATAGTGTTTTAAATAATTGCTTCCTCTAGGCAAAAAGGACTCGGCCAGTTTTAATTTTTCTACTCTGTCGTCGAGCGTACCTTTCAGAAAATCTTTAAAATCTGCATCTTTTTCTTCCTTGAAATCTATCTTTTTTAATTCTTTTGCAGAAATTTTTTGGCTTTTTACAGCTGATGATATCTCTTTGGCTAAATCCAATAGAGATGAGTTTTCGACCTTGTTAGTATAACCGTAAAATGTTTTATCTCCACTTATTACCCGCAATCCAACACCTTTATCAATTCCACCTGAAACTTCTTCTATTTTTCCGTCTTCTAAAGTTACTGAATTAAAAACCTTGTTTTCAAAGAAAAGTTCTGAAAAAATTCCTCCTCCTGACCTTGACCGATTTAATATGGTATCACAATCAATTGGCTGGATTATTCTCTTTATTTCAATCATTTAGATAGCTTTTCCCTATAAATTCAATTGGTTCATCAACTGATTCAATAATTTCTTTAAAATCTTCTTTTAGAAAAGGTGAGACCCAAAATTCAACTATTCCTTCATTAGAATCTATTGTCCTCATTACAGCAATTTCTTCGTATGATTCAATCAACCAGCTAAAAAAGACAATGTCTTCACGATTGATTTTAGCTCTGACTTTAAGCAAGTGAAAATGCAAAAGGGATTTCCTTTTAAACTTCTCTTTTTACTATAAAATCAGCAAGTTTCTCGAGAATATTCTTTTCCTTGCTTTCAGGAATTGCCTTTAGATATTCTTTACCAAGAGAAGCATACCGGTTTGCTAATGAAATCGTATAATCGATTGTGTGGTATTTATTAATTAATTCCATAACAAAATGAATATCGTGCTCTGCCAATTTTTCCTTTTTTAGAATTTCTTCAATTTTGCAGCGCGTTGAACCATTTTCGTATTCAAGGATTTTGATCAATGGAAGTGTTACTTTACCTTCATGAATATCATTGCATATTGGTTTGCCAAGTTTTTTGTCATCAGCGATAAAATCTAACGCATCATCGATAAGCTGAAAAGCTATTCCAATGTTTAAGCCATAGGCATACATTGCTTTGACTTCTTTTTTCGGTGCATTGGCTAACAAAGCTCCAACTTCACAACAGGAAGCTATCAATTCTGCGGTTTTTTTAGTTATTATTTCGATATATTTTTTTTCCTTCATATTTATGTCATATTTCGAAATCAGCTGTTGAATCTCTCCTTCTGCCATTTTCATTGAAGCATTTGCCAGAGAATCCATAATCTGTTGATTGCCTTCCTCTACCATAATAGAAAATGATTTAGCGAAAAGATAATCACCCACCAATATACTTGCTTTATTTCCCCATTTTATGTTTGCAGAGGGTGCACCGCGCCTCATATTGGCATTGTCGATAACATCGTCATGAAGCAGAGTTGCTACATGAATATATTCTACAGCGCATGCTAAGTTTATGCAGGATCTTGAATAATTTCCACAAGCTTTGGATGAGAGAATAACAAGCGCCGGGCGCAGTCTTTTGCCTCCATTTCTGGAGATATACGCTCCTATATCATTAATCATATCAACACTGCTGTTGATTGTGTTGATCGATATATCTTCAACAGTTTCAAGTTCTTGCTTTATGGGTGTAAATAAATCCAACATAAACCGGTCCTTTTAAATTAAAAAACGCAGAACATTTATATTTTTAGTAGTGCGGAATGTATTGAAAAGAATGGTATCTGTCAAGAAATTTATCTCTCCTTTGATTCAAAAAAATCTAAATGCAAGAAGATTGATTGCATAAAATATGCCATATCTTAT
>RFHX01000228.1 GCA_003695725.1 Candidatus Schekmanbacteria bacterium | reverse complement strand
GTTTCGTATCTCCCTTTGGCACCTCTACCATTTTTAATATTAAAGAAAGAGAAAAGAACTTTTTCAGTTTCATTGATAATTTCATCCCTAATTTTGTCCTCTCTTTGGTCTTCTTTCTTCATTGCGATTACCAAAGAAAAAAATTCGAACTATTTAAATATCCCAAAAAAAGTAGAGCATAAGATAAAGAGAGTCATACTATTAACAGTTGATACATTAAGATATGATGTAATTTCAAGCAATGGGAACAAAAAATTTAGGACTCCTTCAATTGATGCTATCGCCGCCGACTCTGTTATTTTTGACAATGCTTATGCTCCTTCCTCATGGACACTTCCATCGTTTGCTTCATTGTTTACAGGAGTTTCTCCTGCAGTGCATCTCACAACAAAACTTAAATCACAACTTCCATCATCATTCACAACACTTGCAGAATATATGAAAGATGATGGTTATTCGACTGCCGCAATAGGATGCAATCCGATTCTTGCTATGAAGTCAAACAATATGAGTAAAGGATTTGTCGACTATAATTTTTACCCTAAAAGGTCGCTTCAAAACTCGATAGGAGAATTCATTCTTAAAAAATATTTTTGGAATTATTTTGTTCTTGATGCTTCAAGTGAAAAAATAACAGAACTCTCAAAGGATTGGTTGAAAAAGAATAGGAAAAAAGATTTCTTCCTTTGGATACACTACTTAGACCCTCACATCCCTTATAGTCCGCCTGTAAAATATATAAAGGAGAAAGAATTTTTAGATGCAAATAAACGAAGTTTTAACAATGTTGTAAAGGTAAGAAAAGAACCAATAAAAATTTCAGAAAAAGAAAGAAGACGAATCAGGTACCTTTATGAAGCAGAAGTCAGATATGTTGATGACTGCATCGGAGATTTAATCGAAACCTTAAAGGCATTAAAAATTTATAGAGACACATTGATAATATTTACAAGCGATCATGGAGAAGAATTTTGGGAGCACAATGGATTCGAACATGGGCATACGCTCTATAATGAACTTATTCACATTCCACTGATGATAAAACTTCCCGATGAAAGAATAACAAAAAGAATAAAATCATCCATAACCCTATCTTCCCTCTTTTCCACGATTCTCGATTTGTGTAATATAAATTATCAGAAAAATCTCTGCATTGAAGCTCCTCTTCCATTGAACGGCAATGAAGAAGATAAATACAACGCTGAAATATTCAGTTCTGGCAATCTCTATGATGAACCAAAAGAATCACTTATTAGGAGGGGATACAAACTAATCATTTCAGAAAAAACAGGCATTAAAGAACTATATGATATCATCGATGATCCTAGAGAAAAATTCTCACTTACTACATCATATCCACAGAAAGTAGCGGAATTAGAAAAACTCATACAAAAACATCTCGCGAAAGCATCAATAATTCATAAAAAAATCGAATTTGGAGAAATGCCGTCAACAGCTGAAATTGATGCTGATACAAAAAAACAACTTAAAGCTTTGGGATATATGGAATGATTTAAAAAAAATGTTAACAGGAACTCTTTTTTTATAGTAGAGTATAAGAAATTATTTTTATCGATATCGCAATGGTGGACAAAATTTTAAAAAAGCTGAACAAAAATATCGATGTTAATCAATCAGTTATCAACCCTGTCTTTCTGTGTGGTATAGCAGGCGCTCTTCTAACATCCCTTTTTGACCCTTTAATAAATATCCTCTGTTACGGTACTACTGGAATAAAATCATTTTTCTCAATTTTTCTCCTGATTATTTTGATTTTCTTCCTTTTTCTCGCAACTTATTTCATTTTACTCCTGATCCTATATTCAGTTTTTGAAAAGATTTTTCCTCTTAATTTGCTCTCTCTTGCAATGTCGCTCTCATTTTTTCTTGCTATAACCTCCCTTCTTCCATCGATTCTACAATCCAATACAAAGATGATAATCATATTGATCAATCTGATACGGAACATTTCACACTTTTTCAAAGAAACATTTTTAATAATCCTATTTGCCCTGTTAATAAGTTTAATAGTTTATATTTTTATAAAATTAACCGCATTCAGGCGCGGATTGAAAGAAAGAATAGTTTCTTCAAGTTTAAGCATCCCCTTTTTATTGCTTGAAACTTTTTTCTTCGTCTGGATCTGCATTGAATTCCTGAAAGAATTTTGGTCTTTAAACTTCCTTTTCATAACAATGCTTTATCTCATAATAGTTTCAACAACTGCACTGCTATTTAGACATCCGCAAAAAAGTTCTGGTATTTTGAAGTTTATTTCATCCTTTCTAATTCTTTTCGTCTTTGGTCTTATTTTTAAAGGTATGTCCAACTTAGCAATAACTGAACCTGAAGGACAATATCTTCATAAAAAACATAAGATAAGACACATTATACTTCTTTCTGTAGACACTTTGAGAAAAGATATGCTTTCCTGCTATGGAAACAAAAGATTTAAGACTGACAATATCGACAAGTTGGCAGAAGACGGAATCATTTATAAAAATGCCATATCAAGCTCCTGTTGGACAATTCCATCCTTTGCCTCGATAATGACAGGCCTTTATCCCCATATTCATCAGATGACAGAGAAGGATTCGCGGCTCAATGATAAGTGCAAAACCCTTGCTGAATATTTTTCCGAAAATGGATATTACACTGCTGCTATAGGCAATAATATCTTTCTTTCAATAAAATCCAATAATATATTTCAAGGATTTAATTACACTGATTTTTATCCTAAAAAAACAGGGCAAAGTTCCTATATTACCCAATTGATTGGAGGCCTTTTTCCTCATCTCTTTCTTTTGAATGCCAATACAACAGAACTTACCGACTTGGCTATCAACTGGATTAAAGAAAACAAAGATAAAGATTTCTTTCTCTGGTTTCACTATATTGACCCTCATGTGCCATACGAACCACCGGAAGAATATCTTCCCAAAGTGGAAACACCTGAAGGGCTGAAAAAAGTATTCAATGAAGGAAAAAGTGTCCGTTATGGCTATCTTATAAATTCAAAGGAAAGTCGAGAGTGGATAAAAGGGCTCTATGAAGGAGAAGTCAAATATGTCAATGACAATATTGGAAGGTTTTTAGCCTCTCTAAAAGAGCTTGATATTTACAATGATTCACTCATAGTCTTTTTGAGCGACCATGGTGAAGAATTTTGGGACCATGGGGGTTTTGAACATGGTCATACTTTATATAATGAATTGATTGATGTTCCTTTAATAATAAAATTGCCTAACTTTGAAATCAAAGGAGAAGTAAATCAAAGAGTTTCCACTGTAAGCATAATGCCTACTATTTTGAAATTGTGCAATATAAGTTTCAATGAAGACAATATCTCAAGAGGAATATTGCCATTTTCGGATGATGATAGAGATTCAAAAGAAAAAAATATAATCTACAGTTCAGGATATCTTTATTT
>RFHX01000227.1 GCA_003695725.1 Candidatus Schekmanbacteria bacterium | reverse complement strand
TCCACTCCTTCTTCTAATACATTTTTTTAAAGCAAGAAGGTATCAAAAAAATTTTATTTGAAACTGAGAGAGTGAGAAAAAATGCCTACTGTGGCTTTGATAATGATGAAAAACTACGAGGAAGCAAATAAGGATAATGATGGCAAATAGTAAATCTAATAGAAAACCGCGTAAAACATAAAGATTCCAAAATTGAACTTAACAATTAGAAATCTTATGGAATTTTTGTTATTATAAATTTTGAATAAAAGGACAATCAGTTGTGGATACAATAAAAGAGATATTCAGGATTATTACTGAGAATTCAGTTGATATAAAAAAGTGGATTATTGATATTACTGAAGGGAAGATACCTCCTATTTATTCCTCTCATGACATAAGAAATAGCGGATATAAAGTCTCTGCAGTGGATGCAAACGCTTTCCCGGCAGGTTTTAATAATCTTTGTGAAAACAGCTTGACAATATCCTCCAAAGCGCTCAAAGAATATATTGCCACTTACTATCCAGATGCAAAAAAGATTCTCCTAATTTTGGAAGAGCATACTCGCAATCCCTTCTATATGGAAAATGCATATACACTGAAGCAGATAATAAAAAATGCCGGTTTTGAAACACTATGCGCAACACTTTCAGATACATATAGAGAAGCGGAAACGGCTTCCAACAAAATATTGCAATTGCATCCATTATCAGTGGAATCATCAAAGGTAAGGGTTGATGATTTTATTCCTGACTTAATAATCAGCAACAATGATTTTTCAGCAGGGAAGCCGGAAAAGTTACTGAATATTGCTCAACCTGTTATTCCGCCTCCTGAGATGGGCTGGTATAGAAGAAGAAAGAGTGAGCACTTCAAAATTTACTGTAATTTGGCAGAAGACTTTGGGAAAAAATATTCAGTTGACCCATGGTTGATATCAGGATTTTATGACTATCAAGATGAAATAAATTTTAGGAAAAAAATAGGGTTCGAAGAAGCGGGAAAAAAAATAGATAGTCTAATCAATAAAATCCAAAAAAAATATAAAGAATATGGTATTAATGATAAGCCATTTGTTTTTATCAAAAACAATTCAGGCACATATGGAATGGCTGTAATGATAGCCGACTCAGGGGAATCATTTGTTTCTATGAATAGGGCAACTCAAAATAAGATGTCCATTGGTAAAAGTAAGATAACTGTATCGAGTGTAATAATTCAGGAGGGGATTCCTACTACGGATATGCTTGACGGAAAGGTTGCCGAACCGCTTTTCTACTTTATTGGAAACAAACCCGTTGGCGGATTTTTCCGTTTTCATTCAGAAAGAGACAAGACACAAAGTTTAAATGTCAGAGGAATGAGTTTTGCATACGATAGTCTCTGTCCGGAAGAGACAGGTTTTTTTTCTGTTTCGGGCAAGTCTAATGTTACAATCGAAAAGATAAAAGTCTATGAGTTTGCAGGAATTCTATCAACAGCGGCTCAAACAATAGAACTTTTAAATATTCAAAATGAACGAAAAAAATAAGTTGCGAATTGGCATAATATTAGATTCTGTTGAACGGCTTGAAATCAACGATGATACATCTCTCCTTCTATTTACAGAATTGAAATCTCGAGGACACCGACTCTTTTATATAAAACCCGAGGATATTTACTCATCCAATGGTAAGTTGATGATAAAGCTCAACTATGCTGAATATGACAATAACTTTGAGCTCAAGAAGACTGAAATTAAGAATGAAGAAGCCAAATCATTAGATGCAATTTTGATTCGGCTCGAGCCGCCCTATGATATAAATTACATCTTCCTCAACCAAATGCTTGCTTCCTTAAGAGAAAATGTGTTTTTTTTCAATGATCCTAAAGCGTTGACGAGCACATCTGAGAAACTATATATTTTGGATTATCCTAAATATATCCCTCCCACATTAGTTTCTCGGGATATTTTGCGTTTGAAGCATTTCGTTCTTTCTCATCAAAAAACCATAATCAAACAGCTCGATCTATATGCAAGCAAAAACTTGATGACTTTGACATCAAAAACAAAAGAGCCTCACCTATATCTCGAAAAGGCAACAGATAATGGGAAGAGATATGTTATGGCTCAAGAATTCATTCCTGCTATACATTCAGAAGGTGACAAAAGGATTATATTTCTTGAAGGGAAAATTTTAGGGTGTTATAGAAGAGTACCTGAAGAAGGAAATTTTAGAAGCGATCCAGATTTCGGCGGCAAGAACGACACTGCTGAGCTTAGTGAAAAGGAAATGAAGGTGTCTCTGGAGATTGCTAAAAAGTCCCTAAAGAAAGGCATTTACTTTGGCGGAATTGATATGATTGGTGGTTTTTTAACAGAAATAAATATTACCTGTCCTGCGGGAATAATAACTCTCAATCAACTTTATGGACTTAAGCTTCACGAAGAAATAGCATCATTTATAGAAAAAAATGCATATGAGCGAAAAAAGGATAGATGAATAGAAGATTTTTATTTTTGCAGAAATTTTGACATTTTCAAAAGTGCACCAAAATGGTGCAATGTGATAAAAAATCTTATTTGATTAAATGTTAATATTATTTTTTAACAAATTATCCACAGAGTTTTTCAATTTTTTCTGGAAAACTTTTTAAAGGAAAGAGATTGAGTGAAATATGAAAATGAAATGTTATTTTTGTAAAAAAGATATTGAAATATCAGGTAAAGTTTCTCGCAATGATACTTGCCCTCATTGTGGCAATGACATTCACTGTTGTTTAAATTGCACTTTCTTTGATGAATCGAAGCATAACAAATGCGCAGAAACGCAGGCAGAATGGGTTTCTGATAGAGAGAGAAGAAACTACTGTGAATATTTCAATCTTAAAAGCCAAGAAGATATGCAGGCAAGCGCAAAAGAAAAGGAAGAAGCTCGAAGGCGAGCAGAATCTCTTTTCAAAAAGTGACAAAAAAAATTGTTTTGATTTAAAAAAAATGTAGATTAAAATATGAAAAAATTTAAATGAAATAAAGTCCTCAAATCACTATGAGTTGAGTGGTGTAAAATGGCTATAAGTGAAGAAGAAGAAAAGCGAATAAGGCAAAAGATTCGAGAAGAGCTTGAAAATCAAGAGCGAGAGCGTCTTGAAGCGTTGAGGAAGCTTCAGCAATTCAAAGAAGAGCATGAAAAAAAAGAGAATGAGATTGATGAAAAAAAATTAGATGAATTGCGAAGGATTGAAATAATAGAGCAGGAAAAACAGGCATTCTACAAAGAAAGAGGTTATATCCCTGTCAAGGATAAGGCAGGTAACACCAAATGGATGTCAAGAGAAGAATATGAGCAGAAAAAGCATAAGATTCGTGTAAAACATAGAAAGAAGGGAAGTGATTTAAACCTCATTGAGTCAGGAAACCAATCAGGACTCAAGAAAATATTTTTAATCATTCTTGTAGTAGTCCTTTTTTCTATTTTTCTTACGCTTGTTATATTTTAAGATTTATCCGCATTCAAAAATTCAAACGTTTAAAAATAGAAATAAAATTTAAAGATGAAGAAATATCTTCTCAAAGAAATTGAAAAGCCCCTCAAAAGAGAAACAAAGGGAATAGATTTTTCCAAAGAGCTCAACGAAGCACAATTGGAAGCAGTTAATCATTTGGATGGACCTATTCTCGTAGTAGCAGGGGCAGGCAGTGGTAAAACACGCACCCTTGTTTATCGTGTGGCAAAACTTGTCCAAAGAGGCGTCAATCCTGAATCGATACTTCTTCTTACATTTACACGAAAAGCGGCGCAGGAAATGTTGAGGCGGGCATCGATGCTTCTCGATGACAGATGTGAGAAAGTTTCAGGCGGCACATTTCATTCCTTTGCCAATATGATACTTCGCCGCTATGCAGAATATGTGGGCTTGACACCCGAATTCACTATATTGGATAGGACTGACAGCACAGACGTAATTGGTATGATAAGAAGTGAAATAGACATTTCAGACAAAGGTAGGGTCTTCCCTCGAAAAAATACAATCTATGAGGTTTTGTCTTTGAGTGTCAACTGCGCTATTTCTACAGAAGAGGCAATTGAAAAAAATTGTCCCCATTTCAGGGATTTTGCAAATGAATTTAATCTCATCTTTTCAAAATACAGGCAATACAAGTTAGAGAATAATCTTGTAGATTATGATGACCTATTGGTGCTTTTGCTGAAACTTCTAAAAAACCATAATGAAATCCGAGAAAAGCTGTCAAATTTCTACCGCTATATTATGATTGATGAATATCAGGATACAAATGTGTTACAGGCAGAAATTGCAGAGCAATTGGCTTCGAATCATAAAAATATCATGGCAGTAGGCGATGATTCTCAAAGCATCTATTCTTTCAGGGGCGCAACCTTTAAAAATATAATGCAGTTTCCTCTTAAATTTCAAGGAACTAAAATAGTAAAGCTCGAGCAAAACTATAGGAGCACTCAAAAAATTTTAAATTTTACAAATACAATAATTGAACGGGCTAAACAGAAATATTCCAAAAAACTTTACAGTAATATTGAAGGTGGTGAGACACCTTCACTTGTTAGAGCGCCGGATGAATATACACAATCCCGTTTCATTGTCCAAAAAATACTTGAGCTTCATGAAGAAGGCGTCAATTTATCTGATATAGCTGTTCTTTTTCGTTCTGGAGATTTGTCATTTGACCTTGAATTGGAATTGAATCGCAAAGGAATACCTTATGTAAAATATGGCGGATTCAAGTTCATTGAAACAGCTCATGTCAAAGATGTTGTTGCTCACCTCAGAATCATTGCCAACCCTCTCGATGTAATAAGTTGGTCAAGAGTATTGTTGTTAATCGAGGGATTGGGCTCCAAATCAGCTATGAAGATGATTAATCTTATCAAGGAAGATTACAAAAATAGGGAAAAAATTCTTGCACTCGCCAATAAAAAAAATAAAGAGGGACTTTCAAAACTTCTTGCCCTTCTTACTAAAATTGAAAAAGAATATTCTAAACCATCAGAACAGCTCGCAGAAGTTGTTGAATATTACGGTCCAATCATAAAAAAACTGTATGACAATTATCCAAAACGAATAAAAGATTTAGAACATCTCATAACGATTAGTGAAAGATATAAGACTCTCAAATCATTTCTTACTGACATGGCACTTGACCCACCATCTGAAAGAAAAAGTATCTCCGATGTTACAGCCGAAGAAAAAATAAAGGACTTACTTACGCTATCAACAATACATTCTGCTAAGGGTCTTGAATGGCATACGGTTTTTATAATCTGGACTCTTGAAGGAATATTCCCATCAAGCTATTCATTATGGAGCGAAGATGAACTCGAAGAAGAAAGAAGACTGATGTATGTTGCTTCAACAAGAGCCAAGAAAAACCTGTATCTCTCCTATCCAATCAATATTATAGAGAGAGGGACAGGACAGCTGCTTACAAAACCTTCACAATTTGTAGCAGGTATCAGTGATTCAATTTTGGAGCATATGGCTATAGTTGAAGAGGAAGAAGATTTTCCGAAATGGGAATAGAAATATGACGAAAGAAAAATTTCCTTTTTATGAAGGAAGTGCAGTATTTGCTGACCCAATCCATACATACATAACATTCACCTTGCCCAATTCTTCGACAGAAGCATCAGAAAAGGACCTGATTGACACACCTTGGATGCAGCGTCTCAGAAAGATTTATCAGCTTCAAAGTCTTCGATGGGTATTCCCATCAGCAGAGCATAGCCGTTTTCAACATTCACTTGGAGCAATGCATCTTGGCGGACGAATGGCAAAGCAGCTCTATCCATCACTGAAGAAATATTCTCGAAATTGCCCTTCATTCAATTTTATTGAAGAACTTTTACGCATAACAGGCCTTCTTCACGATATTGGCCACGGACCTTTCGGACATTTTTTTGACGAAAATTATCTCGATAAGTTTCATATAACCCATGAAGATTTAGGGAAGAAAATTATTTTCGAGAAACTTTCCGACATTATTTTGAAAATAAAACGAAGTCCGTCAGGAAAATTTATGAAAGGTGAGGTAATACAGCCTGAGTATCTTGCATTTTTAATAAAGAAAGAAAAAGTCAAAAAAACAAAAAACTATCCAAAATGGCTTACACTGCTTTTGCCTTTGTTCAATGGCATATATACGGTCGACAATATGGATTATGTCCTTCGCGATTCATATATGTGCGGCGTGAAGATAGGGCCTGTTGATATCGAGCGTTTGATTTATTATACATTTTATTCCTCCAAGGGGTTGACAATCCATAAATCGGGCACATCTGCGCTTACAATGTTTTTGAATGCACGGCTTTATCTCTATTCTAATGTTTATTATCACAGGACAACAAGAGCAATTGACCATCATCTTAGGGAAATATTCAGAGATACGATTACAATAATGTTTGATGGAGAAAATCCTGCCAACAATTTGAATAGATATTTGAATTTGACTGATTGGTCTTTGACAGAAACGGTTACATCATGGAAAGATTCTATGGATTTCAAAAAGAAGATGTTGGCAAAGGAATGGTCATTGATACTTCTTAGAAAACCTAAATGGAAACTTGCATTTGATTATACACGCACCGCCGATGTGATGAAAGCAGGTGTGCCTGTCATAAGCGAAAAGGAGTGGGCAGAGAGAATACGAGAGAATCTTCCTGAAAAGCTAAAAGATTTATCATTTTCAGTTGATGTGCAGGAACAGGATCCAAGACCAGAAAACCCACTTTCTATGGGCAATCAACAGATTTTTGTCTTTGACCCAAATTCAGAAAGCATATCAAAAGAGGTTTTATTGAAACTTTTCGAATTCATTCCCTCGAAACTTTTTCATTACAGAGTTTTTGCTTTAGACCATAAAAATGACAGAATATTAGGTAAAATTGCAATGGAGTCGCTCGGATATTCAAAAAAAATCCAAAAAACTGAAACAAATATCTAATCCATTACTATAGAATAAAATGGACAACTGCATAGAAGCATCGATTGATTTAGGCACAAATTCAGCCCTTCTCTTGATAGCAAAAAAAAATGGCAAGAAATTGGAAGTTTTAAGGGAAGAATTACGCATTTGCAGAATAGGGGAGGGCACTAACAGGAGTGGAATATTAAACGACGACGCTGTAAATAGGACTATTAAAGTTTTAAAGGAATATAAGAAGATTGCTGAAGAATACAATGCCTCAAAGATAATCGTTGGGGCAACAAGCGCATTGAGAGATGCCAAAAATTCAAATACTTTTATTAAAAAGGTTAAAGAATTACTTGATATCAATATTCAGATCATTTCAGGTGAGGAAGAAGCTTTGCTCACTTATTATTCAGCTATACAGACATTTCCTTCAAATGCGCACAGCGCGCTTGTCGTAGATATCGGTGGAGGAAGCACGGAATTTATAATCGGAAAAGGAGATAAAATAAAAGACTTGAAAAGTCTTCGATTTGGATCAGTGCGTCTTACGGAAGAATTCATTAAGAATAATCCTCCTTCAGAAAAGGAGATAGAAAATCTCAAAGAATCCATAATAAAACACCTTTCTGTCCTGCATAAGGATAGTTGGCGCGGAGATTGTTTGATTGGAATTGCAGGCACTGTAACTACTGTGGCACAGATGATTAAAAGACAAGAAAATTATATTCGAAGCGAAATTGAGGGATTTGAAATTGGAATAAATGAATTGACATCTTTAATTGATAAAATCAAATCAATGACAACAGAAGAAAGAATGAAATTACCGGGACTTCACCCTGCACGGGCAGATGTAATTGTTAGCGGTGCTCTGATTCTAAATGAAATAATGAATTATTTTGGCTACGATAAGGCATTGACGAGTACAGGCGGCGTTAGGTACGGATTATTGCTTAGAGAAAATTTTTAATGCATTGCAAAAATTTTACATTGTTATAGATTTTTTTTTACAATGAATATGTAGAAGCGAGCAAAAATCAAATCTATATTTAAAAGGAGGATTAATGATGAAGAAACCTTTTGTATTTTTATTTATGCTTTTTATGACACTAACGCTGATTGCTTGTTCACAATCAAAGAAAACTCCGCAATCAAAACCCTACAAACCTGCAGAGAATTTTACATTTGAAAATGAATTTCCAGTAAAGAGAATACCCAACTTTCCACGGGCGGCAGAATCTTACTTTTCACCTGACGGGAAAAGTATCATCTGCCAAGCAAAGATGGATGATGACACTGCATATCATGCCTACACAGCTACTATTGATGGGAAAAATATTCGCAGAATAAATGACAAGGGAGAAGACGCTTGTAATTTTTATTTTCCCTCAGGAGATAAGATTGTTTGGACCTCTACGAGAGACCACTTGGATATGCCCAAAGGGGATTGGTCTGATTCAACTCAATATCCTCAAGGCGCTGAATTATATATCTCCGACCTTGAAGGTAAAAATATAAAAAGAATTACCAATAATAAATACTATGATGCTGAGGTATCAGTTTCCCCAGATGGCAAATGGATTCTGTTTGGAAGGCAAATCAATGGCAATATGGATTTGTGGCGTATGAAATCTGACGGCACAGAAGAGTTCCAAATTACACACACTCCAGATTGGCAGGAAGGCGGTGCATTTTATATGCCTGATTCTGAAACAATCATATATCGTGCATGGAAAAAGGAATATGACGGACAAAGAAGAAAACCAATGACGATTTTTACAATCAAGCACGACGGCACAGGACTAAAGCAGATAACCCATGACGATGGAACGAATTGGGCTCCATATCCACATCCTGATGGAAAGCATTTTGCCTTTGTCAAAGTTCTGCCGCCTTCAGACCCTGCAATCCCAATGCCAAACTTTGAAATCTTTATGATGAATTTAGAGACTGGCAAACAAACGAGACTTACATACTTCGACGGATTCGATGGATTCCCAAGTATATCCCCTGACGGCAAGACGCTAATGTTTTCATCAAGTAGGGCAACGCCTCCTGGTGAAAGAGCGCTTCAGCTTTTTCTAATGGATATAAGCAATTTCAAGGATTGATTTTATCAAAGATAAAGGAAAAGGAGGAGTGAGTATATATCCACTCCTCCTTTTTTATCTGTCGATTAGTTTTTAAGGCATTCCGCTATTTCATCAACAAGGGGTTTGCTTCCAACATACAATGCTGTCCTCTGGTGATGTTTTTCCGGCTGTATTTCAAGAATGGGAGTCCCATTTTCATCTATAGCATGACCGCCTGCCTCACGGCACATAAAGGAGACTATTGCCGCTTCATACATTAGTCTAAGTTTGCCTTGGGGTCTATTTTTCTTGGGGTCAGGATGATTTACGATTGCAGGATACATAAACATTCCGCCATTTCCCAAGAGACGATGAAAATCACCGGCAAGCGCGCCAAGGTAACGAAAGGCATATTTCTTTTCATTCTCTTCTATCCACTTCTGCACTGATTCTCTAAAAGTATATTTATTTGCCGCATTGAAAGAAAGCTCCCACTTCTTCCTATCTTCCGGCAAAAATACTCTTATCGGTTTTACGAATGTCATTGTTTCATCAATATGAAATCGCCAACATCCGGCATCTCTCAAAGCTATGGTAAATGTGCCTGTCGGAATCACAAACATACCTGCTGCAATATAATCTTTACCGGCGCGCAAGTGTCCATCTTCGGGTCCCTCGAGATTTCTCTTTGCTATTCCAAACATAAAGCCGACGGGCAGCATATGAGAAACATTGGAGGAGCCATCTAGAGGGTCAAAGTATATAAAATATCTGCCGTTTCCTGTATCCATTGGTATTATATCTTCTGCTTCTTCACTTACTGCATGTATGACCCTTTTCGATGCTTTCAAATAGTGAATTACTATCTCATGAGCAATTTGGTCCATTCGCAGTACATTTTCTCCTTGAATATTTATTTTTCCGGCGCCTCCTAAATTACCTTTGAGCGCCCCTGTAACATAATAGTGCTGAATGTGTTTTGCGGCACTCAGGATAGCGTCCATTAAAATTAAAAAGTGGTATGTGCGGTTATATTTTTCTTGATGGTGGTAAAGAAAATTCATAAAGGTCTGTTCAAACTCCATCGTCTTCCTCCTCTTCAAAAAAAATTACATTGAAGCAAATAATTGACAAAATAAACTATAAAAGTTTAAACAATCATATTCAAGGGAAGCTTTTCTTTTTTAAGCGACAATTTAAATCTAATACAAGAACAAGTAAAAATCAATCTGTTATAACTATATTTTGGCAGACCCTTATTAAAAAACTTCTTATCCAACTAAAATGAAAAAATTCCTTAGACAGACAAGTTCAAATTGAGAGGCATAAAGATGTTGCATCCTGCTACTTTTTCGAAGAATCATCGTTTCATTTTTCAAAAACTCTTGTCTCTTTTCCCAAAAAGTATTATTCTGCACAATAAAGATGAAATAGACAGTTGATTCATTGATAGGAGGATAGATGATGAAACATTTGTTGAAGCTTTTTTTCGTATTTTTAACTGTAATCCCATTTATCTTTTCTTTTAGCGCTTGTTCAAATAAAGAAAAGGGTAATAAAAAAGAGAGTGTTCCTGAGAAAGAAGCGTCAAAATCTGTGCCTTCACCAGTGAAACCAATAACAGGTAAAGTCAAGGAAACATTCAATAGTGGAGGTTATACTTATATAAATCTTGAACAGGAGGAAGGCAAGACATTATGGATTGCAGTCCCGGAAATGAAGGTAAAAGAAGGTGAAACAGTAAATCTTATGCCCGGCACTGAAATGCACAACTTTACAAGCAAAACTCTCAACAGAACATTCGAAAAAATTATATTCTCTCTCGGTCCTGTTGGAGAAGCAGAAAAGCTTATGCAGGGAACTGAAAGAAAAGCTACAGACATTCCTGAAGAACCAATAAAAGTAGAAAAAGCAAAAGGGAAGAATGCTTATACTGTTGCTGAAATTTATGAAAAGAGGAAAGAGCTAAATAATAAAACAGTAAAAGTAAGAGCTAAGGTTGTAAAGGTGCTCAGTAATATAATGGCTAAGAATTGGGTCCATCTACAAGATGGCACAGGCGATTCTTCAGAAGGCACAAATGACTTGGTAGTAACAACAAAAGATCTCCCTCAAACGGGCGATATCGTCATAGCAGAAGGGGTAGCGGCAAGTGATAAAGACTTTGGGTCAGGATATGAATATAAGGTAATAGTAGAGGATGCAAAAGTCAGAAAAGATTAACTCAAAAAACATTTCATTGCTAACTTAAAAAGAAAGACATTTCTCAAAAATATTCATTGAGTTCATCTTTATTTTATTATTAAGATTGAGATTTTTACTGAATTGCCGGCGATATGACAATATTATTGTCTTTGTTGGTTTCTGAAATTTTGTTTTTCGGATCGATAACAGCAATGAAATGATTTGCTTTGTTCTTCTTCTTTAATCTCCGTTCAATGGTTATTTCGACCTTATTTTCGTCAGGTGTATCAAGAAAAGCAAGGGATTTTGAAAATATTTTTTTGTCTTTCTTGTCGAAGAAATAGTCTTTTGATAAATAAACATCCACAGAAGTTTTCTTCGATATAGTTCCTCCTATGTTTCTGATTTCGATGGTTCCACTTATCATTTTCTCTCTCTTACCTGCATCACGCGATTCTACTGATAGCCATTTCCCAAATAGGTCAGCTTCGGCATTTTTCAACTGGGAAATCGTAATTCCGTTGTAAAGACCGCCTATTTCTGAAAAAATGAATTTTTTTCCTGATAAATAAATATCCCACGGGTCAAATGGAAGTTTTTGAGTGTTTAAGAGTTTTATGTTTTCAGCATTGCTTGTATCAAATAGGAAAAGTTTTTTTCGTATGGATGTAGCGTAAACTTTATCTCCCGTTGCAAAAATTGTGTTCAGTTTTTTCTTCTTGGAGTACCTTCCTATTTTTTTGGGATGAAGTGGGTCGCTTATGTCTAATATAATAAATCCTTTATTTCTAAGGATATAAGCTTTGTCATTTACAATGTGAATATCTGATATATCATTCTTGCCGGGAATTTTGAATATCTTTACCTTTTTTGGCTTTGTTAGCATACTGATATCGAAAATAGAAATATAATTTCCGGATAGAAAATATAGATAATTATCCTTTAATAGGACTTTATCGAATGGAAATTTAATTTTCATCCTGATGATACCATTAGGAGATTCTGGAAAATTTATATCATAAAGGATAACGTCTTTTTTATACCATATGAGCAGAAGGTTGCCATATATAGAAAATCCGAAAGGCTTCTTCGGATGCTTTATTTCATTCTCTATAACGAGATTATTAGAAAAATCTGTCATTTTTAGAGTTACAACATTAGAGTTTGCAGATGAAGTAATAAGATAGTCATTTCTTGCACATATTTTACCTACTTCTTTTAATCCTTCATAGCTACCTAAAATTACCGGCAATTGGCCATTAGATACTTTCAATATGATTACTGAACCGTCATTATAATTACCTGTATAAAGTTTACCATTTTTGCAGAAAAGAGCTTTTGTTCCTTGAGGAAGGTTATAAGTCGACAGAAGGGAGGGATTATAAGGATCCGATAAATCTACAATTCCAACTCCTTTATTCCAATGGGCAAGATAGGCATAATTGCCCGACACCGTGAAGTTGTGGGCTTTGAATATTTTTGTCTTACCTACTAAAGAAATATTTGTTGGATTAATCACATCAAGCATTACGAGCCCTTTATTCTCTGTGAGAAAGGAAAGGATATTTCCTGATATGTGCATTTTGCTTATATTATCCGTGTATTGATAACTTCCAAGTATTTTTGGATTTTTGGAAGTGGAAATGTCAACGGCTAAAACTTTATTGCCGCTAGTTAAGCAATATGCAATCGTATCAGAAACAATAACTTCATTGATAAATGATGATTCATCAATAAGTTCACCAACAAGAAATGGTGTGTTTTTATTGCTTATATCGAGGATTTTTAATTTACCATCACTAACGATAAAAGCCTTCTCATCATATACATCAAAATTGTATGTGTTCTTATTTGAAAAATATGAGGACGTTATTTGAGGTGAAGACGGAGAACTTAAATCAATTATCAAAAATTGATTTGTCCCACCTGACACATAGCCATATGAACCTAACACTTTTATCTGGTTGACATCATAAAGGGGTAAAGATGCAAGTATAGTTGATGTTACCGAAGAAGTAATGTCAAGGACTGATAATCCACCCTCATTTACTATATATACATATTTTCCATCAGAGGCTATGTCATTGACACCTCCTGCGCTGTAAAAATGAAAGTCTTCTGTAGTAATGACAGGCATTGTGTTACGGGTGCCTTCCTGACGAATCGTAAGTTCTTTTCCACCTATGATTGCGGAACCTTCCCTTCTTTTTTCATTTTCGTTTTTATCAATGCTCAATGTGACGAAGCTTTTATCCCCAGCATTGGTAGTTGTGACAACTGATATCCAATCGGTCAAAACAGATACTGTGGGGATACAACCGGTTATGGTGGATATAGTAAAGGCAATGTTTCCCCCCATTGAATTTAGGATAGAAAAAGACGATTCTGATATGGAGAAAGTGCAAGGGCGGCCACCCTGTTTAATCGTGAATTCATTTTCTCCAACAGAGATTGTCGCAGTTCGGGTAATGGCTGTAGGATTTTCTTCTACTGAAAAGTAAATGGTGTTATCTATCGTGTGATTGATTAAAACCCAGTTTGAGTTGCTTTCAGCATTCCAAAAACATCCATCAGGCGCAACTACTGTTGTTGAAAAAACTCCGCTTGAATATGGAATATTTATATGGTCTGTTTTGAATGAATAATCTCCGTTACATTCGCTTCTCTGTTGTGTAATTTGAATTTTTTCTTCATTAATTATAATTGTTCCTATCCTATCAAAAGAAGATGTGTTTGGACTTACGGAAAAATCGATTGTCGCATTTCCGCTTCCGCTCGTATCTGAATTTATCGTTATCCAGCTTGAATCGGAAATTACATTCCAAGTCGATGTTATTGGCACGGTTATGCTTATTGATTCTTCTCCTCCTGCTGAGTTTAAAAGTAATTTATTTTTTGAGATAGATATTTGTGGCAAATTGTTTTCTAAAATTTTCAGCACTGCAACGCCCGAAAACTCGTCGGCAACAAAGACATAGTTATTCTTAACTA
Source organism: Candidatus Schekmanbacteria bacterium (assembly GCA_003695725.1). Lineage (NCBI taxonomy): Bacteria > Candidatus Schekmaniibacteriota > Candidatus Schekmanbacteria bacterium. Next base: position 1,803 of record RFHX01000227.1, on the reverse strand, counting down.
AAATGTCATTGGCATTTCCAAGAATGTCTTTTGCCACTTCAAGTTGTGGACTTGTCGAGTCTGTTATGTCAACAACAGCTACACCATTTGTCCCGTTTGCAAGATATGCATAATTACCGGAAATAAATATTCCGTGAATTTCTCCCCCCGTATCTAATTGTCCGATAATTGTGGGCAAAAGGGGATTGTTTACATCAGCAATTATCAACCCCGATTCGGCGGTCGCTATATATGCTTTATTGTTGGCAACAGCAATGTCATATACGCTATGACTTGGTAGTGAAAGCGAGCCTTTAAATGAAGGATTCGAGCGGTCATTTGTATCGATTATAAACAAACTGTCTCCATTTGAAAGATAAGCCTTATCATAACTCACATCAAAAACACCTGCAGCCAAATTTAATGAAGCAGATATCTGCGGAGAAGCTGGATTGCTTACGTCTAATATTTCAAAGTAAGGCGATGATGAATTTTTAACGGAATTTATAAATGCATAATTCCCTATGACTCCTCCAATCCCTTTTGCATCAGAATATGAACCGATTTTTGAAGGAGTTTGAGGACTGCTTATATCTAATATGCTAAGACCATTTCCAAATTTAGAATCGCAGGCAAAAGCAATAGTTCCAGAAATAATTAGATTATCCATAGTTAATGGATAGTTAGTTATTGTGACAAGCTGTGAGGTTATAATTTGCGGTATTTCCATCATTGAATATCCAATGTGCTTATTGACTGAAAAAAGGGTATCTCCAGAAATACTGAATTTTATGGCGCGTGCTGTCGTGTTAAATCTTCCCAGAAGAGTAATGTTAGAAGGATCACTGATATCTATGATAGCAAATCCTTGTGAGTCAATCAGATAACCATTATTTCCTGAAATATCAATTTTACTGGTTCCTCCCTGAATTGAAAAGGTGCCGAATGTTGAAGGTGAAGAATGATTACTAACATCAACTGTGATGATTCCGGTTTTGTTTGACGCAACAAATGCAATACTCCCCGAAATACTGACATCATTGAGATAATCTGAATTATTATAGGTGCCAGCTCGTAAAGGTGCCGATGAATCGCTAATATCGAGAATATCCATACCGCTGTAAGGTTTGATAATATAGGCATAATTTCCGGACAGGTACAGAGAGCGTCCTGAATATTTATATGACCCAAGTAACACAGGCGATAAGGTGTTGCTTATATCTACAATCTGAAAACCGTTAATGTAAGCACCGTTGCTTAATATGTAAGCTTTATTGCCTTCAACTTCCAAATCAGTAAAACTACTGGAAGAAATATTCAATGTGCTCTTTAGCACTGGCGAATAGGGAGTTGAAATATCGAGAATTTCCAAGCCGGTATTTGCCACAAGAAGATAAAGTATATTTCCCGAAAGTATCAATGATTTAATATTATATTTCGTTAAAAACAATCCTAAAAATGTGGGAGCTGTTGGATTGGCAATGTCGAAAGTGTACAATTTTTTACCTGCGGAAGTACACATTTTTCCGCCTGATATGGAAATTTTCTCAAACCTGCCGTAATCATTCAAAACATTGACTATCTGAGGTGATGCAGGATTGGATATGTCCAATATTTGAAGCCCGTTTTCAGTGGTGATATAGGCGTAATTGCCAACCACCTGAAAATCATTGAATTTGCCTCCTACATAGCCAACCAAATCAAGGTTAATGGAATGGGAGATACGTGTGAAAAAAAATAATGAAAAGAACGTAAGTAAAATCAAAAAGATAGTAGAAATATCATAATTTCTCTTTAAATTAGACATCTAATTACATTTATAGT
>RFHX01000226.1 GCA_003695725.1 Candidatus Schekmanbacteria bacterium | reverse complement strand
TTCTTATTGTTTATAAACTCTCTGGAAACTAAAAAAAGAAATTCATCCTCAGTGCTTTTATCTACTCTCTTTTCTATTTCATCAATTAGTAAAATAGCATCATCATTATCAAGACTGAATTTTTGCACGAGAAAGTCGCTTAAGAGTTTCTTTCTTATTGTCCTATTATTTTTCAATTCTTCAGCTATAAATTCAGTGAGCTTGGCTAAATCTTTTTCTTTTATTCTTTTAAAATTCATTATCTTCAAAAAGCAAAATTTTTCCAATCAATCAAAAGTGCGGGCGGCACAATTGCCGCCCGCCCACACGATACTTCTAATCTATGCTGCACCTGCTGTAAATAATTGTGGACAGTCGAAGGGACCCGGCGGCGGACAATCAAAGAAACCAGGACAGTCAAAAGCCGGTTGGCAAGTAAATGGTCCTTGGCCACCACATCCATAACCCTGAACCGGATCACAGAAAAAATCTTGCGAACAATCAAAGGGATTTGAATCTTGCGGACCAGCACATCCTTCAACTCCTGCATTAGCACTTCTTGGACTGAAAAGACTGCCAACGACTGCACTTGCAATCTTTTCAATATCCTTAAAATTCATCTCCTCACCCCCTTTCGGTTATTAAAGATTATACCATTTCCGAAGCTACTGCCTAAAGCATAGAAAGAACTTTTTCAGCAATTGTATCGAGTTCCTTCAATTCATCTTCCGATTTTATCTCATCATACATTAATTTATTCTTTACAATAGAAGCCGCTTCCTGTGGTCTCCCTACTGTTAACTCATAACCAACTGTCCTCTTTACAATAGAAAGTGCTTTCCCAAAGAAAACTTTCCTTTCTTCCTGTTTCAAATAAATCGAATTTCTTGAAGTTTTCAAAAGTCGAAGCAACACTTCGCTTGATGGTATCCTTTTAATAGCTGACTTCCCGAAATAGTTAGGAACTAAAAAAAGAATGAACTTTACTTCAACCTCTTTCCCGATATCCATTCCAAAAACCTTCATAGGATCGACAACCCATCGATACTCATTTCGATATGTATATAAAGGAGAACTTCTAATCAGCTCTTCTTTCTCTTTAAAAAGCTTTATAGAGTCATCTCTCATAAAAAGAGACTTCGGATAAGAGATGAGTTTAAGAGAATTGGAATCAAATCCTGCATATTCATCTGAAAAATAAGTAAACCCTTCTTCAAGAAGTGCTGCTGTTAATGTTGTCTTTCCTGTTGACTCTTCCCCGGGAATAATTATCCCTTCATCATTTATAGAAACTGCAGCAGAATGGAAAACAAGCATATCCTTCAAGCCCGGCAGTATGAACGAATTCATTAAACTGGTGAAAAGAGGGAAGAGAATATCACGCCCTTCAAAATGGAGATTTTGAAATGAAGGAAGGACAAGATTGAAAGATTTGTCTTCTTCTCGGTAAAGATAAAAGCTCTTGGCGCCTTTGCTATTCCTCTCACCTTCCACCATATATCGGAACGAATTGTTAAACTCATCTACAAAATCTTTGTAATTGCTGTAGAGTATTACCTTGTCTTTAAAGAAGGATATAGATGAAGAATAAAGTTTCTCCTTTTTATGAATATCCAAAACAGCTTTTCCACGAGTACTTATTTCCACTTTTTTTCCTTCTCAGACTTTAAATGGTTTATTATCACACGGGCTTGAATCGCTGATGTTTTGCAGTCGAATGTGCTTGGTTTAAAGATATCCTTTGTTTCAAGATAATTAGTAGCAAAACATCCCCCCTTACAGCAGTCCAATAATTCACACTTGCTGCATTTAGTACGGTCCACTCGTCCCATTCCAAGGAGCTTCCCTCTCATAATTATGTCTGTTATTCCTGTATCGATGTGTCCAAGACGGCAAATTCCTTCAAGTTCGTTCAATCCCAACATTTTTGAACAAGGATAAATACTCCCGTCCGTGGAAATTGTAAGCGAATGTCTTCCTGCCTGACATCCCCAGACATATCTTTTATTGAAAAACTTATCTTCCTCCTCTTCAAAAAGGGTCATACGAAAATATTTTTTATTCCTGCGCATCTCCCGGTAAAGCTTTGCAACTTCATGCATTTGAGTTTCGTATGTCATCCAATCATCTTCCTTCCAATCGACACCGCTTGCAGCACCGATAATGAATTGATTAAATCCAATTTCAGCAAGATGGCGAACATTATGGAGCAATTTATGTGCTGTATCAGGATGGACAGTCATCTTTGCACCCATCCATGGCTGATATTTTTTCATCATTGGGAATTTATCGATAATTGTACCATAACTTCCCTTTCCATGAGCAGTTTTCCTGTGCTTATTGTGAGTTTCAGAATCTCCATCAATGCTTAGAAGAAATTTTATGCCCTCTCTTTGAAAGAAGACAAGATGCTCTTCTCTAATCAGGACACCATTTGTCGTTAAATCGTAGGTAATTCTTTTACCTGCGCTTTCTGCCTTGCAATTTGCATATTTTATTACTTCCTTCATCAATTCAAACTCAAGAAGCGGTTCGCCGCCAAAGAAGATAATGTTCAAATCTTTTTTCTCAGCCGATTGGTGAATTAGAAAATCGACTGCCTTTCTTGCTGTCTCTTTACTCATTCTTTTAAAATCATTTTTGCCTTCAACAAAACAATAATCACACCTCAAAGGGCAATTTTCTGTGATAAACATTTCAATCCGTGTTACAGGAGGAAATGCTTTTTCTTTAAACTCTTCTAAAATCTTTTGACTCAAAATTTTTGAAGTTTTCTTTGGCAGGTTCATCTCTTCTTGAAGGAATGTCTCCATTTCATTGAAGAAATCCACACCTTCATTCCTTATTCTGTCAGTTAAAATTTGAACTATCTTTTCATTGCTCAATCTATCCATCTTAGATTCCCGCCAATTTGCGAATCCTTTCTCCTATAATCAAGTCAAAGAGAGGCCTTGACCTAATAAAAACATCTACATTGATTTTTTCATTACCTGTTACCTGCTTTATTGTGTTGACGACATCTTCTTTATTAGGTGCCCATAATTCTCTTACAACAACATTTAAATTCTTATAACTTTCAGATGGCAACTTTTCTCCTGACGAGACATTCCTCACTTCGCCATTCAAATAAATGCTCCCATTTATGCCCTTTATTATTATTTCAATTTCATCGCCATGATGAATCTCATATTTATAATTTAAAAAAAGTGTCATATTAAAAGGTGTTGCCAAAGATGAAAATTCGTTGATATCTTTGCCTGACAACTGGGCAATGGCAGGCGCCTTTTCCTTTACTTTTGTAAAAATAAAAATTCCACCTATTGAAAAAATGAGTGTAAACATTATCAAAAAAACAACCGCTGGAAGCAAAATCCTTCCATGCATTATCCTTTTCAGAAATGTAATTTCATAGTCTCTTGAAACTCTTTCCCTTTTAAGACGCACTTTAAAACCTCTTTTACTCTATTTTATGCCTTTTTATTCTTGTCCCGAAGAATTTCGAAATAAGGCTTCCCGGTTATCTTAAACTGCTCGTTATAGATTCTTCTATAAAAAGGGCTATCCTCTAATAACCTATTATGTGTACCGCAGGAAGAAATTCTGCCATTATCGAGCACAAAGATAGTATCTGCATCCATAATTGTCGATATACGATGAGAAACCCATATGATTGTGCATTCATCTTTTAAGGCAAAAATAGTCTTTTTGATCTTGGCTTCAGAATCCGACCCGAGTGAAGATGTGGCTTCATCGAGTAAAAGAAGGTCAGGTTTTTTTATGAGCGCTCTTGCTATAGCAATTCTTTGTTTCTGTCCTTGTGAAAGACTGCAGCCGCCTTCACCTATTTCAGAATCATAAGCATCAGGAAAATTTTTTATGAAATCATGAGCATCTGCAAGTTCAGCAGCTTCTATTATTTCTTTTTTTGTTGCCTTAGGATTGCCAAAGCTGATGTTTTCAGCTATTGTTCCATTCAACAGATAGGGTTCCTGAAATACAACGCCTATCTTTTCTCTCAAATCCTTCAATTTCAAATCTCTCAAATCCATCCCGTCGATCAGGATGCTTCCCTTCCATGGGTCATAAAGCCTTAAAATCAAATTTAAAATAGTTGTTTTCCCCGCCCCACTCTTTCCGACTATACCCACTATTGCATGGGGCTCAATTTGAAAACTCAAATCTTTCAATATAGCTTCATTTTCTTTGTAGCCAAAAGCTACATCCCTAAATTCAATATTTCCCCTGATTCTTTTTATCGCAAATGCATCAGTTCTTTCTTTGACTTCAACTTCAGCATCAAATGTTTCAGCCAAACGTTCCATATTGACAAATTTAATGACGACACCTTGATATATACTGCCCAACGATTTTAGAAGACCAAAAAGTTGGACAAGATAAAGTACAAGGGCTGTCAGGCTTCCAAGAGTCAACTCCTGAATAATGACAAGATACCCGGCATAATAAGAGAGAGAGGTCATAACCACTGTATTCATTATGCTAAGTGTTGAGCCGCTTGCCACTCCCATCTTGTAATTTTTAAGACTAAGCCGTATCATATCTATCTGGTCCGTAAGATAACGTTTTATTTCGCTCCGTTCCTTTCCAAATACCTTAATTAATCGAATATTCGAAAAGACATCCTGAAGACTGCTCAGAATATCCTGTCCCTTTTCAGTCATCTCCTTGTTTCTTTCACGAAGTTTTTCGCCAAAATAATGGGAGTGAAGATAAAATAGCGGTGTTATCAGAAGGGCAATAAGAGTAAGTTTCCAGCTCAACGTGAAAGTAATTACAAATAAAAATACGAGTCTTACACAAGTGGTGAGAATAGTAGGAATCGTTTCCGTTGCCATAGAGGCAACATTGTTGATATCACCTCCTATTCTATACATTTGTTCTCCAGTGCTCCGAGATTGGAAAAAGCGTATTGAAAGCTTATGAAGATGTCTGTAATAATCTGACCGTATGTCAAAAGTTAACAACTGTTTAACATAAATGGATACATAATTTTTTATACCATTCAAAAGTCCAGAAAAAATAAAGATGAGAGCCCCTGAAAGGACAAGCATATTGAAAAGAAAAAAGTCCCTATTCGTATAGGCATAATCAATTGTAATCTTCGTTAAATAAGGACTGATCAAACTAAAGAGAGTGGCAAAGAGAGTACATATCAAAATTACTGCTTCTTTATCCCAGTAAGGAAGAAGATATTTATTGAAACGAAGAAATAATTTTAACCTTTTCACTTTTTGGATACCCACCCCTTTATTG
>RFHX01000225.1 GCA_003695725.1 Candidatus Schekmanbacteria bacterium | reverse complement strand
GGAGCATAGAACTGACAATTATATTCCCATCTTTTATGAATTTTTTTTCCACAAGGGCCGGCAGCCAATAAAAGGAAGATACAGCTATTGAAGTAATAAGGGATATTATCGCAAAAAAAGGATTTCTATTTTTTATACTCTCTTTTTTTACCGACACAATAATTGCTGTCCAAACAAAGAGCGATAATACAGAGAAAAGCGATGCAGTGTTAGAGATGGCAAGAAGTGTTGAAGAAAATGTTAAAGGGAAGAAAAATCTTTCTCTGTCCTTTGCTTCATTTACAAGAAGAAGTTTTGTAAGAAAAAACAAGCTCAAAGGGAAAAGAAAAATAGATAATATTTCATCAAAATTCTTTTTGCAAAGAACGACATCTATCATTGAAGGGGAAGTAAGAAAAAGAATCGACGAAACAAAAGCGCCTCTTTTTTCGCACAAAAAAGATGAAAAATAAAAGAAAAGAATAATTGATAAAATAAATGAGGAGGTTAGTAATATTTTTGATGAGATTAGGGGATTTATGAAATAAAGTTTAAAGATCTCCTGTATCCAATAGATTAGCGGTGGTCGAAAAATAAAAAGAGGATATCCATATCCATTCCCAAACTGCGATGCCCATTTTGGGAAAAAATTGCCCGAAAGAAGTGTCTGATGAAAATTATCAAGCGTAATAAAATGTTTTTCAAAAATGGTATTAGTAGAAAAGAAGTCATTGATTGAAAGGAAAATAACAATACCTATTGCAAGGAGTGAGAGCAATAGGAGATAAATTTTTGAAGATGTCTTCTCAATTTTAACCATTTCAGAATTGATAAAGTTAACAGGAAAATTTTAAAAATGAAAGCCTTACCTTTGAATCTGTAAAAAATAGCAAAAAAAATACAAATAGACTATTTTAGATTTTTGTAGTCAAAAATAGATTTAAAAATTAAATAAATTCAATAAGTTAATGTTCAAAGGAAGCTCTTTCCACAGATTGTCGACCAAACTTCATATCTATCTAATATCTATTATCAATTTTCCGAATAGAAGCAGAGAAAACAATAGGTTATTTCTGTCTCTATTGACAAATAAATATGATTGGAGAAAAGTTAAAATTAGGTGAGATTCTTGTAAAGGAAAAGTTTCTCACAGAAGAAGACCTTGAGCATCTTCTTCTAAAACAGAATGAATTGCCTGAAAAACCTCCACTTGGCGAATTAGCCATTGCTGAAGGGTTCATAACTCGTCAAGAGCTCAAGAACATTCTCAAGATGTACAAGAAACAGATGAGAATGGGTGAGCTACTCACTTCATCAAAAATTATAAGCGAAAAACAGCTCGAAGAAGCCCTTGCAAAACAGAAAGAGCTTGGCAAAAAGCTTGGTGAAGTGCTTATTGAGCTTGGATATATCACGGAAGACGAGTTGATGCTTGCCCTTAGCCAACAGTTCGACATACCAAGAATGAAGCCTGATTCAAATGTCATAGATTTTGATCTTGTACGACTATTCAATAGAAAATTCCTCGAGGCGAATGCCTTTATTCCTGTCTTCTCAGATAAAGAAAGCACGACAATTATTATGGCAAACCCCTTTGATGAGAAGACAATAAGCGGGATTCAGGCAAGGATAAAAAATAAACTTGTAATAGGAATCGCCTCAAAAAATGAGATTCTTTCAGCTATAAATCTCGTCTATGAAAATTATCATCTTAAAAAATTAGATGGACAAAAAGGGAAGACATACAACGCCTACGGCCGGTTGGTAATAGGAAATGTTGACCTTGGAAAGGGTGATGACAAAACTGTATCTATTGTTAACTACATAATCCTTAATGCCTTCAAGGAAGGAGCAAGTGACATCCATATAGAGCCTCAGCTTAACAGACTGCGTGTGAGATATAGAATAGACGGTGTGCTTTTCCATAAAACCGATCTTCCCATTTCAATGGCATTAAGCATTGCTTCAAGAATAAAAGCGGTATGCGGCCTTGATATAGCAGAGAAAAGAAGGCATCAGGATGGAAAAATTACTGCCTCTATAATGGGCAAGGAGGTGGATTTAAGGGTATCGACATATGCTTCCACCTTTGGAGAAACTGTTGTCATAAGAATCCTTGCCCGCCATACTTCATTGATAGACTTGGAGAATCTCGGTTTTTCTCCACTCAATCTGTTTAGATACAGAACAATACTCGATTATCCTTCTGGCGTAATTCTTGTAACTGGACCAACAGGTTCTGGAAAGAGCACGACCCTTTATGCGTCATTAGCTTATCTCAATAATAAAAATCTTTCCATTATAACAGTTGAAGACCCTGTTGAATATATGATCGATGGTGTTGTGCAAGGGAAGCTTGACCCTAAACTTGGAATGACATATATGGATTTCATCAAATCAATGATGCGTCAGGACCCTGATGTCCTTATGGTTGGAGAAATAAGAGACAATGAAGGAGCCGAAGCAACAATACAAGCCGCTCTAACAGGACATAAAGTTTTAACATCATTTCACACAGATGATACGACAGGAGCTCTACTTCGCTTGCTTGATATGGGTATTGATACATTTCTTGTTTCATCCACAGTAGTATCTGTCGTTTCACAACGGCTTGTTAGAACTATTTGTCCCAATTGTAAAGTTGAGGATAAAGCTATCAGCAAAGGGCTTCTACGCTCATTTAAAATATCTCCACAGGAAGCAAGAAATTTTAAATTTTATAAAGGTGAAGGGTGTGAAAAGTGCAACAATACAGGTTATAAAGGAAGGTCTGCTATACATGAGTTGCTCCTTGTAAATGACGCAATAAGGGATGCAATCTTAAAGAAGAAAACCTCGACTGAGATAAGAAATATTGCAAGACATGAAGCCGACCTCCTCTCAATAAGAGAAGATGGAGTTTATAAGGCACTATGTGGATTGACTACTCTTGAAGAAATAAACAGAGTAGTTTTCCATGCTGAAGTTGACCAGTACATTCCTCGGAAACTTCATGAAATCTTTGAAGTCTCCAAAAGACAGTATGAAGATATAGATGAAAACAAGAGCATTTATGAAATAGATGATGAATCAGATGTCATCGAGGTTTCTGCCGATGAAGTTAAAAAAGAGGAACTTCCTGCAAGAGATGAAAGTATAGATGAGAAGGAAAATATTGAGAAAATATCTCCTGAAAATATGCTTTATTCATTTGATAGAGAAAGCAGGAATGGAATAGAAGTATTTAGAATACGGCTCAACTGCAGGCAGATAGAAGATGAAATTGATGCAATGAAAGATATTTATATGTATTATGTCTATTACAGAAAGTATTACAACTTCAGAGAAGATGATATAGATTTGTCCCTATTTATTGAAGCCGTTATATTCTATGCTATAAAACTTCGAGTCAATCATTCAGTAGATTTTGCTGAAGCTGTAATTAGAAACAATGGAAAAGAATTGTTCATATATCTTGAATCGGTGACGGAAGCGCAAGATAATGGCAATGGAAAGGACAATTCATCAAATCTTGTTTATGAAATAGTTGATTTCGATTTCTTTAAAAATTTGCTTATTCGTCCCACACCGTTGCAAGCAGCTGCCCGAGCCTGACTTGGTTACCCTCTGTATTTATTTGTTATAGGTATTCTTCTGCCTGAACCAAATGCTTTAGGAGTTATTCTGATTCCGGGCGGCGCCTGCTGTCTTTTGTATTCATTGCCATCTATTTTCAAAATAATCTCCCTTGCAATTTTTTCATCTATACCTGCCTTGATAATTTCATCCAAACATTTTTCTTCTTCCACATAAAGATGAAGTATTTTATCAAGGACTTCATATTTTGGTAGAGAATCCGTGTCCTTCTGATTTGGCCTTAATTCTGCTGACGGTGGCTTTGTGAGACATCTGCGCGGTATCAATTCTTTGTGGGAGATAGAATTTCTATATTTGGCAAGTTTATATACCATAGTCTTAGGCACATCTGATATAACAGCTAATCCTCCTGCCATATCACCATAAAGTGTGGCATATCCTACACTCAATTCTGATTTATTTCCTGTTGTAAGAAGGAGGTAGCCAAACTTGTTGGAAACTGCCATCAGAATATTTCCCCTTATTCTTGCTTGAAGATTCTCTTCCGTTACATCCCATTTGCGCCCTTTGAATATTGGAGAAAGCACTGTCAGATATGTTTCGAAAATTTTCTGTATTTCTATTACTTTGTATTTTATGGATAAATTCTCGGCAAGCTTTTGCGCATCTTCGATGCTATGAGAGGATGATATTGAAGTGGGCATAGAAATTCCCAATACATTTCGGCATCCAAGAGCATCTACAGCAATAGTAGCAACAAGTGATGAATCAATGCCACCGCTCAATCCTATCACTACCTTTTTGAATCCATTTTTATGAACATAATCTTTTACGCCAAGGACTATGGCATTGTAGATTTCCTCGTATTTTGATTGAGCTTTTGGAAGGGATTTTGGGGATTGAATGCCTCTTTTTCTTTTGACAACACCTCTTCTTTTTTTTAAGGAAAACTCAATCGGTATAAAGCGGATTCTTTTTTCTGCAAGATTTCTTATTTTTCTCTTTTCTTCTGCTTCTGTTTTTTCTTTCTTTTCGTCTACTTCTATATCATACCAAATGAAATCCTCTTCGAAGAGTTTTGCCTTATTCAATATTTCTCCCTTCGGGTTGATAATCATACTATTTCCGTCAAAAACAAGGTCATCCTGTCCGCCCACAAGGTTGTTGAAGATTAGGAATGATGAGTTTTCACGGCACCTTCCTTTAAGCATCTTTTCCCTAAAAGCTGGCTTGCTCATATGATACGGTGAAGCTGAAATGTTGATCAAAATATTGGCGCCTGCTTCTGCCTGTGTCTTCGTTGGATATCCTCTAATCCAGATGTCTTCACAGATACTCACCCCGAAAGACAACTCTGTGGATGTAAAAATTATGCTTTTTTCCCCTTGGGAGAAATACCGTTTTTCATCGAAAACATCGTAATTGGGAAGATGGATTTTATTCTGAACGCCGCAGATTTTACCATCTTTGACAATTGCAGCGGAATTGTAAATCTTCTCATTTTCTTTATTTACGAAACCAATAACGGCAGTGATATTTTTTGTCCTGTCTTTTATTTTTTTGAGAGCTGAAATATTGTCTTCAATGAATTTTCTTTTATTGAGCAGATCTTTTGGCGGATAGCCTGTGATTGCAAGCTCTGGAAATGTAACAATATCAACCTTTTGTTTGACAGCTTTTTCAAGATAAGAGATAATCTTTTCACTATTTCCCGAAAGGTCGCCTACAGTCGTATTGATTTGCGCAACTGCAATTCTTACACTTTTCATTTTTTTCAAATAAAAAAGAAGGTTTTCAGCAAAAAAAACTATGCTACAATGTTAATGCTTGTCAATTCAAAAACAAATCGATATTTATCATAATGTTCAACTTAAAATAAAGAGGTAGTCAAAAATTTCTTCCAGAGAAATAAAAAAAATTGTTGATAAGATTTCAAAGGGAAATATTGCCTCTCTCATTGTAATTGTTGGAGATGAGAGAGGAATGATGAAGGAGGCGCTCAATTCTATAGTAGAAGCGCTTTTAGGCGCTGATGCTTCTACCAACCTTGAAGTTTATAAAGAAGATTTTCCTGATATTCCCGACATTCTTTCATCTATTATGATGAGGCCCTTTTTCCCGGGAAAAAAGGCAGTTGCATTGATTGACTGGGATATAAGCAGGTTGTCAGAAGAAAAACAAAAATTGTTTTGTTCTGAAATAGAGAAGGGAATTCCTGAAGACAACTATGTATTGATTTTATCGGAAGCCTTAAAAGATAAAAGGAAATTTTTCTATAATTGGGCAAAAAAAAATGCTGAGCTGCTCGAGTTTAGGAAGGAAACAAAGGCGGAGAAGTCTGATTTACCCAAAATTGTAAAAAACTTCTTTTCAGAAAAGGGTTATACAATAGATAATGATGCATTATTAGAGCTTTTGACAAGATGTGATTTTGATTACACAAAAACTCTTTTAGAGGCGGATAAACTTATTCTTGCTGCTGATGAAAAAACAGTCATAGAAAAGAAAGATGTACAGTTAGCGGTTGTTGCCACGAATGAAATTCTTATTTTTGATTTTCTCGATGCAGTAGGCGATAAAAATTTAAGTCTTTCCTTGGACCTTTTAAATAGAATGATTAAAAATGGTGAGGAATATGGGAAAATAATTGCTCTTCTTTCAAAAAGAATTCATTCCTTCCTGCAGGTTTTTTGCTTTTTAAAAAGCACAGGGTTGGAAGGAATAAATAGGATGATGAGGTATAATGAATTTAAGAATAGAATATATCCTCTTTTGGAAGATTTTTGTGCGCAAAACACAGCAGAAAGCACAAATCTTTTAAAAGGACATCCCTATTATATTTATAAACTAATGCTTTCTGCTCTAAGTTTTTCCTTTGAATCTTCAAAAAAGGCGATAGATGTGCTTGCAAGAATGGATTTTGAATTGAAGACATCTGCATTATCAAAAAACTTGATTGTAGAGAAGATGGTTTTTTCTTTGATTTCTGTTTAGTGAATGAGATGAATTTCAGCACAATAAAAGGACATCGAAAACCGATAGCTTTGTTGAAAAATGCACTGAAGAAAAAAACTGTGCCTCATTCCTTTATTTTTCAGGGACCTTCCGGAATCGGTAAAAAAATGACAGCCCAAGTCTTTGCAAAAGCAATCAATTGCCTTGATGACAACAATGGAGAAATATGCGGCAAATGTGAAAATTGTATCTCTATTAAAAACAGATATACTTTCTTTCCTGATATACGAATTTATAGAAATCTAAATGAGCGTCTTTGGATTGACCGCGTAGAAATATTAAATTCAATTTACAGCGGTCAGAATATAGATGACTCTGTTTTAGAAGAATATGCTGAAGCACTGAAGGCATTGGAGGAATGTGGAATTATTTTGCCCAATCCACTTTGCGGGCTTCCTCATAGCTTACTTGACTGTATTGATTTGAATAAGGAAATTCTTTTTACGAAAGATACATCAGATGGCAGCTTGTATATTGATAGTCAATGTGTTGAGAAGTTGTCTGAAAATCTGAAAAGCAAATCTCCTCTTGCTGTTGAGCTTTTTCGAAAGCTTGTAATGCTCAACAATTATGTTTACAATGGCCGTCTTCCTATTGGAAGAAGAGGTGTGCGAGGAATTATTCAGGATATTTACCTAAAACCAACTGAAGGGAGAAAAAAGGTATTCATTATAGATAATGCTCATAACATTACAGAAGAAGCCGCAGATGCACTTCTTAAAACTTTGGAAGAGCCACCAAATGATTCCATATTGATTTTAATAACTTCAAACCCTCGTGGGCTGTTGCAGACGATAAAGTCAAGGTGTGAAACAATAAGGTTTTCTTATCTTGAGAAAGGAGATTTTATTTCTCTCTTGAATGAAAAGATTCCCAAGAACGAGATAAAGTGGAATGAAGTATATCCATTTTCAGATGGAAGTCCCGGCAAAGCGTTGGGAATAGCTCTTTTCGATATTGAGAGAATAAAGAAACTGGCCTTTGATTCGTTGTTTGGAGATACGAAGGATGAAAATTTACTTCTCTCGCGTTTTGTAGAAGAAGGCATCTTTGATGAAAGAACAGGCAATGGTGTTGAAAAAATAGATTTCTTCCTAACCTGTTTCAGAAAAATATTGCGCGATATTATATTCTTTAAGAAAGGCATTGAAGATGATTCTGCTCTTCCTGATGAAATTGTCGAGAAGTTAAGAAATTTTAGTGAATCTAAATTAAAGAAACTTGAAGATATCTTTTTCAAATCCTGCCAGCTTTCTGACAAGCTTGACAGAAATTTCAATACACAGCTTATGGTGGAAGAGTTTCTATTGCAGTTGTCAGCTTATTAAGAACGGCAGGAAAAATCTTTCCTCATTTGAAAAAAAAAGAGGAAGTCCATCTTAGACTTCCTCTCATAAACTATGGAAAATAAGGAAATTAGCAGGATGATTTGCATTTGCAGGTTGATGCAGATGATTTTGAAATCTTTCTAATCTTCACAGTATCACCTCCTCCCGGGGTTTTTTAGGAGTCGTCCAATAAAATTATGATAATTAATAATGTTTTAAACCGCAAGGAATAATCAAAAAAAAAATGTAAAATTTATGGATTTTTAACTCCGTAGAAGAAGCATTTGACTATATCTGTTCCTTTTTCTGAGCCTTCCATAGATGCGCGATAACGGCATCCACCGCGGCATTCATTTACAACTTTACAGTTTCTGCATTCTATTTCGTCGATTCTAATTTTCTCAATTTTTTCCCAACATTCTTTAAGTGATTTCTTTTCAAGATTTCCTGATGGAGAGTCATAATAGAAACCACATTTGCATACATCTGCATTTGGAGTAACAGCGCACAGATGGGCCCCGCAGGCATATCCTTCTGATGAATTGTAAAGTCCACCTCCAAATCCAAAATTTAGATATTTATAAGCTTCTTTAGGAGAAAGAAGAATTGATGAAGAATAAGTGGTAGCATATCCCAAAGAAACAGGTACATCAACAGACCATTCCTTTATTCCCATATCCCTGAATATCTTTTCCATTGCGGGAAAATCATTGGCATTTTTTTTATTGGCCATAGTGGCGATTGACACATCGATACCCTTTTTGAGAAGCATTTCAACAGATTGCATCGATTTTTTGAATGTTCCTCTGCCCCTTAAAAAATTATGAGCTTCTTCCAAACCATCAATACTAATCTGATACTCCTGTACATTTATTCTTGCAATTAAATCTTCATCTAAAAGTGTTCCATTAGTTAACAAAATAGCTCTAAAGCTTCTATCTTTTAGAAGTTCATTGATTTCTTCAAATCGAGGATGAAGAAGCGGCTCTCCGCCTGAAATAATCATTCTCAATCCCTGAATTTCTTCAAATTGGTCGAAGAGCGATTCAATGATTCCTATCTTCAAGTCTCTTTTCTTCGGATTTCCAAGATAACAGTGCTTACATTTGAGGTTGCAGCGGTCGGTGATTTGAAGCTCGAGATAACGAAGTGAAGGGAGTGTTGGTTTTTTTATGGGTTGGCTTTGAAAATGTTTTTCTTTCTTTTCTTTTAGAGAAATTAGTTTTTCATCGATGCAGTATGACAAAAATTCTTCATCATACTGCAGATTTGAAAGAGGATTGAGTCCATTGCATTTTTTTAGGAAATCTAATGCTTCTTCATTGATTTCATAGAGCTCATCATTCTTTATATTATAAACAGCCGGCTCTTCAAGATATTTTAAATAAACTCCGTCTTCAAAAACCGGATATAGCTCTGTATCTTTTTTCGATTTCAAAATTTCATATCAAGAAGAGAATCTAATCAGTTGTTTTCTTTACAAAAACATGAAACTGATCATCTTCTTTCTCAATTTTTAGAAATTCATTTCCAGTTGTTTTGCACCATGAAGGCATATCTTTCACAATACCTTCATCATCTGCGATTACTTCAAGAATTTGCCCTTTTTTCAGTTCTTTGATTTTTTGTGTAGTCAATAGAATTGGCATTGGACAGTACAGTCCTACTGCATCAAGTACTTCATCTGCTTCCATATAGTTATTCTCCTTATTGATTGCTGTTTTTTTTCTGATATTCTTCTATTGCCGCCTTTAAAGCGTCGGCAGCTAAATTCGAGCAATGCATCTTCTGCGGCGGTAAACCATCGAGCGCATCTGCAACGGCCTGCTTTGTTATCTTCATCGCCTCATCTATTGTTTTCCCAATGACCATTTCTGTAACCATTGAGCTTGTAGCTATAGCCGCACCACATCCAAAGGTCTTAAATTTGGCATCTACGATTTTACCGTCTTCCACCTTGATATAAAGCTTCATTATATCTCCGCAGGAAGGATTGCCAACTTGTCCTACTCCGTCAGCATCCTCTATTTCCCCTACATTGCGGGGATTCATAAAGTGGTCCATTACTTTATCACTATACTTTTCCATTGTTTGCTCCTTTATTTATTAAATCTAAATTTTTCCTGCTTTCTGTGCTTCTTCATAGAGAGGAGACATCTGCCTCAACCTGTCAACTATAGGAGGAAGCACTTCGCACACCTTTTTTATATCTTCTTCTGTATTGTAAATACCAAGACTAAAAAGCAGAGACCCCTGTGCGATTTCGGGCGGTATCCCCATTGCTGTCAACACATGAGAAGCTTTTAGAGCCCTCGATGTACAAGCAGAACCGCTCGATGCCGCAATGCCCTGCATATTTAGAAAAAGCAGCATCGACTCGCCTTCAATGTATTCAAAAGAGATATTTGCATTGCCGGGTAGTCTCTTTTCAGGATGCCCATTCAAATATGAGTGGGAGATCGATGAAGTTAATCCTTCAATCAGTTTGTTGCGAAGTTCTGTCAGTTTTTTTATCCTCGATTCCATTTCTCTTTTTGCGATTTCACAAGCTTTTCCCATTCCCACGATGCCTGCGACATTTTCTGTGCCTGCTCTTCTTCCGTTTTCCTGAATTCCTCCGTCGATTATCGGAATGATTCTTGTCCCTTTTCTTATATAGAGAGCCGCTACTCCCTTTGGTCCGTAAAATTGATGAGCAGCCATACTAAGAAGGTCAACGCCAAGCTCATTTACATCAACTGGAATCGTCCCTGCTGTTTGCACCGCATCGGTATGAAAAGGTATCTTTTTGCCTTTTAAGATTTTGGAGATTTCACTTATTGGCTCAATGGTCCCTATTTCATTTGATGCATGAGTTACTGTTACAAGAATAGTATCATCCCTTAACGCTTTTTCAACATCTTGCGGATTTACACTCCCATATTTATCAACTGGCAGGTAGGTTACTTCAAATCCCTGTTTTTCAAGAGTCCTCAAACTGTGAAGAACGGAATGATGCTCAATCTGAGTGCTGATTATATGCTTCCCTTTTTTCTGATTCGCTGCAGCTATTCCCTTTATTGCCATATTGTTGCTTTCCGTGCCAGTTGAAGTGAAATAAATCTCTGATGGTTCAGCACCAATGAGATTGGCTACCTTTTCCCTTGCTTCATCAATTGCTTTTTTGGGTCCTTCACCGAAGGAGTGAAGATTTTGGGGATTGCCGAACTCTTCTTCAAAAAATGGCATCATTGCCTCAGTTACTTCTTTCAATTGAGGTGTCGTTGATGCATAATCCATATATATTCTATCACCCATACTTCTTCCCCTTATTTATCAAATGTAAAGCTGATTTTTTGCTTCTTTCATCATTTTCAATATAGTAGGAAGCCCCATAATTTCATCGACTTTTTCTAACACTTTTTCTTTTTCTAATCCCATAAATTCAACATTTGCACTGCAAGCGATGAACTTCAAATTTCCAAGGGGCTTAACAGTATCTATCATTTCCTGCATACTCATAGGATTCATTGTTTTCATCCTTTTATAAACTTCCTTCTTTTCTGCTCCCATATCATCGGACAAATCTTCCCTATCCATTTCGCCTTCCACAAATTTTCGAAGAGCATCGAAGAATAAGACTACATAGACTTCATTTCCCAAAGATGCAGCAGTAACCGCAATGGTTATTGTTTGGTATAAACGGTCATAATTACTGCTGTGAGAAAGAATGAAGAATCTATCCTTTTTCTCAGTCACTTTTGTCCATCATCCAGCTTATTCAAATACAATATGATTATTCTACAGATATAACTTCTTTGATTTCTGGCACTTCCTCCTTAATCATTCTTTCTACGCCCATTTTTAATGTCATTTGGGCGCCGGGGCATCCGTGACAGGCGCCTTGAAGTTTCACTTTTACAACATTGTCTTCTATGCTAACTAATTCAATATCGCCGCCATCCATTTGAAGTCTTGGCCTAATCTTGTCTATAACACTTTTGACTTTTTCAATCATTTTTTCTTCCTCTCAAAGATTTAAATCATTTTAATAAATAAATGGTTTATTTTCAGACAGTTACATTTCTGTCATTATATTCTTGTCATATTCTTCTTCTAATATTTGCACATGTCTCTTCTCTTCATTCAAAAGATGTTCAAACATCTTCTTTGCTCCCGGATCTTTAGTTATATTCACAGCCTGAGCATAAAATTCTACCGCTTTTTTTTCTCTTTCAATTGCTATTCTTATAGCATCAACAACTTTGACATTTTCATCAAGCATTTTTACTCCTTTCTAATACACTATTAACTATTTGTGTTTTTTTCAAGAATTATCGAAAAATCCCTCAGATTATTCCAAAATTTTAGTC
>RFHX01000224.1 GCA_003695725.1 Candidatus Schekmanbacteria bacterium | reverse complement strand
GAATAAATTAATTATAGATTTAAAAGACGATGTAGCTGCCATTGAAATATCAGGCAAATATGAAAATAATATGGCCACAAAATTCAGGGAAAATCCAAACAAATAATAGATTTTTCCTCTTGTAGGTGTAAAAAAGATTTTTCATTCAGAAAATCCCCCCCCCCCCACTTCTTGATATTTTACCTTGAAGGATAGCTAAGTAAAAGCCATGGACATTATCTAAATCTTTGGGAAAGATGTGAATTTGCTGTATCTCTCTTTGAAAATGACAAGAAAAGCCAAAAGCAGACTTGACCCCTTTTCCCCTTTTATTAAATTTTGAGATTAAACACAGGGATTCCAATATGCTGCCTTTTATTTTCTCCTTTGAAAATCACTTTCTTACGCAAAGCAATATCGCCTCTGTCTCCCTTATGCTGTCTTTTATGGGCAGGAAGTGATGAGCAGTGAGTCACCGTATGCTTGCCGAATTTTGAGGATAATTCGTCAACAGCAGAATAAACTCTTGCCATCTTCTCAATCTTTGAAACATCATCAAAAAGCGTATATTGGATGCTCGCCTCAGGCACCAATGACGCAAGAACAACACCTGTGGAGCGGTAGAGTTTCCCTTTTTTGTACAGATATAAAAATCCTTCTCTAAGAATATTCATAAGCTCAGAAGGATAGGCTGAGTGTCTACTGAGTTTCAGCTCGACTGCCCTATCTTTGAAATTCTTCTCCCGTAAAAAAATTATAATCCGTCCTGCCGCAAGATGGTGCCTCCGAGCTTTTATGCAGGCGTTTTCAAGATTTTTGGAAAGTTGGGCAAAAACAAACTCTTCGTCTCCTGACGGAGGCGTAAATGTTTTAGTTTTGCTAATAGATTGATAATCGTGCCTTTCTTCATTTATAACAGGATAAACACTTATCCCCCTCAACTCATTCCATACTTCATAAAATGGTTTTGAAAGGTTTTTCCTTACAAACCCCTCATCTCTACGCGCAAAATCGAGGGCAGTAAAAATTCCAAATTTTTTGAGGAATGCAGATGTGTTAGCTCCTATCCCCCACACTTCTTCTATAGGAAGCTTTGCAAGATAATGGTGTATTTCTTTTCCCGGTATAACCGTAAGCCCTGCAGGCTTTTTATGCTTCGATGCTACTTTGGCAAGCACCTTTGAAATGCTCACCCCCACAGAAACCGAAAGTCCAAGCTCTCTTGTGATAGTCTTCTGAATATTTGCGGCAATCTCACCGTAAGGCCCATGATACTTTCTTCTAAGTCCTGTCAAGTCAACAAATGCCTCATCGATGGAATACTCTTCAACTATTGGAGAAAAACGCCTAAGTATTTCAAAGATTCTAACTGAGAAAAGACTATATGTTTCATAATCAGAAGGAAGAATTATCGCATTTGGGCAAATTTTTTTGGCTTGAGACACAGTCATTCCTCTCTTGATGCCATACGCCTTTGCCTCATAGCTTGCCGCGGCAACTATTCCCCTCTCTTTTCCTGTAATAACCGGTTTGCCCCGAAGACGCGGATTTACGGACTGCTCACAGGAAGCAAAGAAGGCATCTGCATCAATATGCATTATACCTCTTGGCCAAGAATAGATTGAAAGCGGCTCATCATTCATTTTCATAAATAAAATATTGGAAAAAGATAACTAAATTTGTTGGCAAGAAATAGTCATTTATACTTTCTGACAACAGCAGTAACTACTCCTCCAATACGAAGTTCATTTTTCGGTTTTATAGGTTTATATCTCGGATTTGCGGCAACAAGAAACACACTATTGCCTCTTTTCTTCAAATACTTCATCGTCCACTCTCCATCTACCTCTGCAATAACTATATCTCCGCTTTTAGGAATCCTCCCCTTGTCTACTATCACCATATCTCCGGGAAGTATTCCGGCGCCCGACATTGAATCTCCTGAAACTTTAAGCAAAAATGTTGCTTCGCGATTATCTATCAAAAGCTCATCGAGAGAAATATTGTCTGCCAACTCTTCTTCCGCAGGGCTGGGAAATCCCGCCTCCACTGTGCCAAGCATCTTAAGTGGAGATTTCATCACAGGATTAGGAATCAATCTTCCCTTTGTATCTTTTTTTAACACTTTCATATCTTCGAGTCTCTTTACAAGTTTTGAAACAGCATTTTTTGATTTTATACCGCTTATCTGTGCAATCTCCGAAAAACTTGGCATTCTTCCCTCGCGTTGATAAAAATCAGATATTTTTTCAGCTCTCGATTTGATTTTCTCTAAATCAGGTTTTTTGGGCATAGAAATAATATAGGTGAACGATTGTTCACTGTCAAGAAAAAAAATCAACAATAAAAAGATTTTGAAATTATCAACTGTCTCTCTTCTGCATGGATGGACATGGGATATCTCCGTAAGAGCAAAAAACACAGCAGTCACCCTCTTTGGGTCTTAAAACTCTGCCGCAACCTTTGCATTCATAAAAAAATAGACAGGAATCAAGAGGCATTTTCTCTTTTTCTTTATACCCGCATTCAGGACAAGTAATTGTAGATTCTAATTTTATCTTCATATCTACTTTCCAAAAATCAACATTTTTACAACTTTCTAATAAAGTTTAAAAAAAATTGTTTTTTAT
>RFHX01000223.1 GCA_003695725.1 Candidatus Schekmanbacteria bacterium | reverse complement strand
TAGTAATCCATTATCATAACAGAATAGAATTCATTTTTTTAAAAGATCTAAAAAAGTATCCTTACCAACCACCGCCCATTGTGGAAAATGTAGAACAACTTTCTTTAAAGTTTACTTGATTGGAGAGCAGAATGAATTTTAAAAAAAGTAGGAGATGATTTTGAAATCGCGAAAAATCTGTCTAAAATGATTGTTTTATAAGGGGTAGATTTTTGATCCTAATTTATCTTGGACAGCAATACTCCGATATAAAATTTAGAGGTAAGAAACAATAAAACAAAATTTCATCCTCTTATTTCTTAAAGAAATCCCTAGTGCCTTTGGCTTCGATGGCGCCGGCGATTCTCGAAAGAGCGTGGACATAGGCGGCTGTGCGGAGGTTTATCTTTTTCGATGAGGCAATATCTACTATTTTCTTATATTCGGAGGTTATCATCTTTTCGAGCATAGCGTTTACCTTATCCAAAGTCCAATAATAGCCGTTTCGGTTTTGCACCCATTCAAAGTAGCTTACAATCACACCTCCTGAATTGGCAATAATGTCAGGCACAACAGGAATGCCCTTTTCCTTTAAAATCTCATCAGCTTCGTTTGTTACAGGGCCGTTTGCTACCTCCACTATTGTCTTTGCCTTTATACGAGAAGCGTTAGTTGAGGTAATCTGATTTTCAAGCGCAGCAGGAATTAGCACATCGACATCAAGTTCAAGCAAATCGGTATTTGTTATATTCTCGTGTTCCTGTATGCGGCAAACTGACTCTTCACAATAAACTGCTTCGAGTTTTTTTGTTTCATTCTTGAACCTCTTTATATCCTTTGGAACAAGACCATCTTCGGAATAAATTCCTCCCTGCGAATCGCTTATAGCAACTATCTTGAATCCATCATTATACAACAAATCCGCCACATTATAGCCGGCATTGCCAAAGCCCTGCACTGCTATTTTTACATCTGAAGGCGACTTGCCTTCATTTTTGATCATTTCCCGTATTATGTAATAGGCGCCTCTTCCAGTCGCTTCTTCTCTTCCCAAACTACCTCCAAGCTCAAGGGGTTTTCCTGTAATCACAGCCGGCACCTTGGCACGCTTTATTATATTATACTGGTCTGCCATCCATCCCATAATCATTGCATTTGTATAAACATCAGGAGCTGGAATATCCCTGTCAGGACCTATGAAGTCGGCAATAGCATCGATGTAGCCGCGGCTCAGTCGTTCAAGTTCTGCTTTAGAAAGTTTTTTTGGGTCAACGACAACACCACCCTTTGCTCCTCCAAAGGGAATGTTTGCCGCGGCACACTTGAATGTCATCCAAAAGGCAAGGGCTTTCACTTCATCAAGCGAAGCAGAAGGATGATAGCGGATTCCACCCTTTGCAGGACCTCTCGTATCATCATAAATAACCCTAAAACCACCAAAGGTTCTCAATTCGCCATTATCCATACGCACAGGAATCGAAACTTCCAGAGATGCTTTCGGATGCCTCAATTTTTCAAATACATCATCGCTTACTTCAATATGTTGAAGAGCTTTTTCAAGACGTTTGCTTGCTTCTTCAAAAATATTCATAAGCATCCTTCCTATATGAATCTTTAGATATCATTAAATTATCATAGTGAAACACATTTCCCAAAAACTGCAATAATAATGCTATATTCCTTCTGACTAATATGCATTATAAATCTCGATTTCTGAAGGAACATTCTCGATTTTTATAAATGGGACAGGATCGTCTTTGACCCTGAATTCAATCAACTTTCTCGGCGGAGAGGTTTTAAGGGTTTTTATCCAGTGATATTTTATTACGATGTCTTCTCCCTCTGTCAATTCGGACAGATAGATATGATTATATGTTGCCCTTACTTTGCCGCTGCCTTTGAGGAAAAAGTTCGGGCTTCGGACAACTTCATAAAGATAAAATTTGTCAATCCTATCAATCAGGTGAATCGAATCATCAAACTTAGCGAGAAAGTTTCTCGAATAAGGGGTGAATGCAACAATCCATTTGATATTGTAAAGGTCAATCTTCTCAAGGAATTCTTCCTTTTTGTAATCCTCGAGATACTTGCCGCAAAAAAAGCCGTCCTGAAAACTTGCATAGTGATGTATCATAAAATATTGAGGTATGGGTCCGCCGATATATTCTCTTCCCGTCAGAGTGGGAAGCATAGCAGGAAGATGTGAACCCCAATAAGCATGGCGTGACTGCCAGCAGGAATCTTCAAGCATTATTCTCCCCTCGGAAGAGGTATTATTCTTAATCCATTCTATAAACTCATATCCTGTTGGAGGGAGAGATGAATGCGGAAGTTCTTCAAAGGAATACTCAACCTTCCCATTCTTAACTGGATTCAACCTATCATATCTTACAACTCTTTCGCCTCTATAACGTGGGATAAGCCGCTTGGCTGATTTTAAAGCATTTAAAGGGAAAAGGCAGATGATAAGAAATAGTGCAAGAGCAAGAGGTAAAATCTTTTTCTTAAAAGCAACTTCTTCAATGATTGAGCTTAGATAAACCGTTGCAGGGACAAGAAGAAAGAGATTGAGTTCGAACTCATAGCGCCACGGATTTTGAAGAAATGTCAATGTGGAATATGCTCCGAAATAGGAATATATAAAGAGTATCACCGAATTTCCAAGGACAGGATAAAAAAGGATATTCTTCTCTTTTTTCCATCTTATAAATCCTCCGACTGCACACAGCAAAATTGCAAGACGAAGATATCTGTAAATTCCTCCGCCCGGGAAATAAGCTTTCAAAAAGTAAAAAGGGTCTGGATTGCCAAAAAACCAATCTATATCAGCCAAATTATTCATACCGTAAAATCTGATGAAAGGAATAATCCAAGGGCTGTTTGCAAGGAGAATAAATGCAAGGCAGACAAAAAGCCCCAAATGTTGTTTTGAATTCATCTTCTTAAAGGCAATACCATAAAGAATCAGAGAGCCGACGGCAATGTTGATTGGTGCAAGAATATGCACTGAAAGGGCGCATGCCCCAATTAAAGCACAAAGTACGATAAAACGAAATCGACCAGATTCAACATACCTATAAAAAAGCGAAAAAATCAGCAATGTAATATGTGATACGAAAATAAAAGCAAATTGCCCTGCAAGATTGAATCTAAATGCAGGATAGGCCCACCAGTATGCTGTGCCTGAGGCAAATCCAAATGCAAGCGCCCATCTTCTCAATCCAAAGTTGTAAAGCGCCCACAGGAAAAGCAGAGGAGCAAGGATATAATTTAGAAAGATATAAATGTTGTAAACAGTTGCAGTATTGAAATAGGAGAATATAACTCCAATTATTTCAGGTGATTTTGCATCAGCGTCGAAAACCGTCGATTTCGGCAAGCCAGCCATATAGAAAGGGTCATATCCCCATAGATGTCCACTGTCCTTGAAAAATTTGATGACAGGGTCTATATGTCCGAAATGAATCGAATAATCATCATTCATCACGGGGAATCCTGAATCAATATCTACATTCGAATAGAAACCCGCAGCGCAAACAAAATGAAAAATGAAGATAAGAAGAATAAGGACAAGATATATTTTGCTCTCTTTGGAATGCAATTCTTCTCTCACTTTACCGAGCTAAAAGCCTATATAGAAGACCCTTTTTAAGATTGATTGCGCCTTCAGGACAAACCTCATGACAGCAATAGCATTTAATGCATTTATTGTAGTCCATCACAGGATAACCATCAACCATAGTAATCGCCCCGGGCACACAAGCCGCATAACATGTTTTACAACCCGTACACTTCTTTTTGTCAACAACTGGTTTGGCTGTTGTCCTTTCCCTCATAAGTCCTATAATAAACCTCATCAATGGCTTGTCTGAAACATCATCGACAAGTACTTCATAATCATCCACATAAAACTTACTGATATCATCGCCGAGAATTTCAATATTCTCAGGATTTGCTACCCCTACTCCCTGCTCTTCTGCGAGTTTGCATGTTGTAAGTGCATAAGGGTTTTTCTTTATTATCTGGCAGGCAACGGAATCAAGCGCAACGGCATCCGTACTTGCTATTATAGCGCCGACTTTACGGGGATTCCCGCTTCCAGGTCCATTCCCATCCATCCCCACCACAGCGTCCATAATGGAAAGCGCAGGACGAATGGTCTTATAAAGGTCAACAAGCATCTGAGAGAATTCAGGCCTATGAGGAGCGCGCATATGGAGTTGTCCCTTCAAAAGCCCGGGAACACAACCAAAATTGTTTTTTACGGCGCCTGTTAAAAGCGTCAACCCATGAGTCTTTAACTTGCATAGATTTATGTGGACATCACATTTTTTCAATTCCTCCGTAACGGTAAATTTCTTGAAAACTTTGCCATCAGGATTTTCTATATCCATTTTTGAAGAACTGAAATGAACAAGCTCAACCTCCTTCTTTTCAACAACATCGAGTATGCCTGTAATCTCACATACTTTTTTGAACTTCTCCAGACTTCCTTTTCCTTCCGTGGCAGGGCTGTCTCCCACAACAGGAATTCCTCCTGCCTCTCTTACCAAATCTATTACAGCAGATAAAACCGTAGGATGCGTTGTTACTGCTTTTTCAGGTGGTTTGCCGGAAAGAAGATTTGGTTTAATTAGTACTCTATTGCCGCCTGAGATGAATTTTTCAAAGCCGCCCAATAAGCCGACTGCTTCCCTTACAGATGAAATGACTTTTTCTTCTTCATATTCCGGACATGCTATAAGTGATACCTTTGATTTCATATTCCCCTCTCTTTATTTATTTTTGAT
>RFHX01000222.1 GCA_003695725.1 Candidatus Schekmanbacteria bacterium | reverse complement strand
GGCATATTTATCCTGTGCCTGACATTAATAATCCTTTTTTGGGTGTTCATTTTACCAAAACCTTTGATAGATATGTAAAAGTAGGTCCAACAGCAATTCCTTCATTTTGGAGAGAAAATTATAAAGGTCTATGGCGCTTCAATTTGAAGGAATTCTTGGAAACATTTTTTCTTGAAGGTAAACTATTTCTTACCAATTCCTTCAATTTCAGAAAGATTGCATTAGAAGAAATTAAAAAGTATTCATTGAAATACTTGATAAATAAGGCATCAGCTCTTGTTAATGAAATAGATTCATCAAAATTTGGCTCTTATCTGCCTTCAGGAATACGAGCACAATTATTTGATAAGAAAAAGAGGACATTGGAGATGGATTTTGTTATTGAAAAAAGTGATGACTCTGTGCATATACTTAATGCTGTATCACCTGCATTTACTTGCGCCTTTTCATTCAGTAGATTTGTTGTTGATATGATAAAGGACGAATTAGTAAAGAGAATAAAATAGTAATATAAATAAAAGAGGAGAAATTATTGATGGCCAAAAAAGCATTAATTACAGGAATAACAGGACAGGATGGAGCCTATCTTTCGAAACTCCTGCTTGAAAAGGGATATGAAGTCTACGGCGCATTTAGGCGCACTTCGGACCTTCATCTCGAACGGTTGAAATATCTTGGAATAGATTCTGAAATTCGTTATTTTCCTTTGGAACTTTTAGAATTCACGAATATATACAGGACGCTTGAAAAAATTCAACCTGACGAAGTCTATAATCTTGGTGCTCAAAGTTTTGTAGCTCTCTCATTTGAAGAACCAATCTTCACATCAGATGTTACAGCGATTGGTGTATTGAGAGTGCTTGAAGCAATAAGGGCTGTAAATCCAAAAATAAAATTTTACCAAGCATCTTCAAGCGAGATGTTTGGAAAAGTGCAGGCAATACCTCAAAATGAAAAAACCCCATTTTATCCAAGAAGCCCTTATGCAGTTTCAAAGCTCTTTGGTCATCATATAACAGTCAATTATCGCGAATCTTACGGCATCTTTGCCTGCTCTGGAATTCTTTTCAATCATGAATCTCCTCTTAGGGGTTATGAATTTGTTACAAGGAAGTTGACTTATGGCATTGCGAGAATAAAGTGCGGACTGCAAGATAAAATCATTATAGGAAATATGGAAGCTAAGAGGGATTGGGGCTATGCGCCGGAATATGTTGAAGCTATGTGGAAGATGCTTCAGCATGATACTGCTGATGACTATGTTATTGCAACAGGGGAAACCCATTCTGTCAGAGAATTTGTTGAACATGCATTTAGACACATTGGGATTGATATCGAATGGAAGGGAAGCGGTGTTGAAGAAAAGGGTATTGATAAGAAAACTGGCAAAGTAGTTCTTGAAGTTTCCTCAGAATTTTTCAGACCTGCTGAAGTTCAACTTCTCATCGGAGATGCATCGAAGGCAAAGAGAATATTGGGATGGGAGCCAAAAACTAAGTTCAGTGACCTCGTAAAAATTATGGTAGAAAGCGATATAGAAAGAGTAATGAACAATAAGAGATATTGAATGTAGGATTCTTTGCAATGATGTCAATTAACTTTATTGAAGTCTAACTTCTTGAATCTCCAACACAGTAAAGTTAAAATAGTTTCAAAAAGAGGAGGTTCATTTGCCTGAATTTCGACAAAATGTTGCTACAAAAGATTGGGTAATTATTGCAACGGAAAGGGCAAAGCGTCCCCATGATTTTACGAAGAAGAAAGAATTGATAGAAATCCCACCTTTTAGTAAAAATTGTCCTTTTTGTCCCGGAAATGAAGAAAAGACCCCTCCAACATTATATGAAGTTAAAAAAGGCAGTCAATGGCAGGTAAGAGTCATTCCAAACAAGTTTGCTGCATTATCAAAGGAAGGAAAATTTAAGAGGATAGGAAATTTCCCCTTTCATTCTATGACGGGAATTGGTGTCCATGAAGTTGTAATCGAAACACCAATACACAACTTATCACCGGCCTTGCTGCCAATCGATGATTTTAAAACCTTGCTTAAAGTTTATAGAGAAAGGTATATAAACATATTTTCCTCTCGTCCAAGAACAGAACTGATAATAATATTTAAAAATCATGGAGAATCAGCTGGCACATCCCTTGACCATCCTCACTCTCAAATAGTTGCAACGCCAATCATACCTCTTCACATAAAATATCGTGTAGATGAAGCTTTGAGATTTTTTGACTCAACAGGAGACTGTGTTTTCTGTTATATGATGCAGAGAGAACTTGAATCAGGGGAGCGCATTGTTGCCAAGAATGAAAGCTTTGTAGTCTTTGTCCCCTTTGCAGCAAGTTCTCCTTTCGAAACATGGATTATGCCTTTGAGACATTCGGCGTGTTATGGTGCAATAAATGATAATGAAATAGAAAATCTTGCTGAAATTTTTAGTTCCTTTCTTAAGAAGCTCTATTTTGGGCTCGATAATCCTGACTACAATTATATGATAAAGTCAGCGCCTTCAGACAGAAGAAATAATGAGCATTATCATTGGTATATAAAAATTATTCCACGCCTTACCAAAACTGCCGGCTTCGAAATGGGGTCTGGTATGTATATCAATTCGACAATTCCCGAAGAATGCGCAGAGCATCTGCGAAATGTGAAAATCGAGTAATCTTTTAGAAGTTTTATAAATAGTAAATTTATTCAAGAGAATTGAGCAATAAATCATTATTTTTCATAAAAAGTGCTGGATTTTGAAAAAATAAAAATATCTTGATTTTTTGGAAAAAAAGTTATTTATACGCTCTCGATTTTAGGCAATTCATAATCTTTGTTTTTTGTTTCTTTATTCATAGAGGAAGATGACAGCTAAAAAAAAAGATATTGATAATCTCTGCATTAATACCATTAGAACTCTTTCAATGGATGCCGTCCAAAAGGCAAAAAGCGGGCATCCCGGCACACCTATGGCGCTGGCACCTTTGGTTTACCTTCTCTGGACTAAAATAATGCGCCACAACCCACGAAATCCTCAGTGGTTCAATAGAGACCGTTTTATTCTTTCCTGCGGCCATGCATCTATGCTTCTATATTCGATATTGTATCTTACCGGCTATGAGCTTTCACTGGATGATATCAAAAAATTTCGTCAATGGAAAAGCAAGACACCGGGACATCCTGAATTTGGCATTACAGCAGGTGTTGAGATGACAACGGGTCCCCTTGGACAAGGGTTTGCAACGGGCGTTGGAATGGCAATAGCTGAAGCACATTTATCAGCATTATTCAATAGGAAAGGTCATAAGATAATTGACCACTATACTTATGCAGTATGCAGTGATGGAGATATGCAGGAGGGGATTTCTCACGAAGCGGCATCATTGGCAGGGCATCTTGGACTCGGCAAGCTGATTTATTTTTATGACGAAAACAATATAACAATAGAAGGAAGAGCAACTCTATCGTCTTCCGATGACACGGCACTTCGGTTTAAAGGATATAATTGGCATATTCAAAGAGTGAAAGATATCAATGATTTGAAGGCATTGGAAAAAGCTATCAGGAATGCTCAAAAAGAGAAAAGGAAGCCATCTCTTATAATTGTCAATTCTCTTATTGCATATGGCTCTCCAAATAAGGAGGATAAAGCAGTTGCTCATGGTGAACCATTGGGAAATGAAGAAGTGGCATTGACAAAAAAACAATATGGATGGCCTGAAGATGAAAAATTCTTTGTTCCTGATTCTGTTTTCAAGGTGATGAATAAATGCATCGAGCGGGGAAAAAAGCTTGAAGAGGAATGGAAGAAGAAAGTAGCGTCTTACAAGAAAGTTTATGAAAATCTTTATAGAGAATTAAATGTAATGCTATCTCAGGAACTTCCAAAAGATTGGAAGAAAAAGATTCCTTCATTCCCTCCAAGTGATAAGGGCATAGCTACTCGTTCTGCTTCAGGAAAAATATTGCAGGAAATTGCCAAAGTTGCTCCTTGGATTATGGGTGGCTCTGCAGATTTAGGGCCCTCCAATAAAACATTGATTGCAGAAAGTGGAGATTTTAGCAAAAAAGATTATAAAAGTAGAAACCTCCATTGGGGAATTAGAGAGCATGCAATGTGCGCCTGCTCAACAGGAATGATTCTCCACGGAGGTATTAGGCCATATGCTGCTACTTTTTTCATCTTTACCGATTATGCAAGGCCTGCAATAAGGCTTGCTTCTTTGATGAAGCTTCCTGTCATATATCTTATGACGCACGACAGCATTGGTTTAGGAGAAGACGGACCTACACATCAGCCAATTGAACAGCTTGCATCCCTGAGGGCGATGCCGAACATTGTCATTATTAGGCCCTGTGATGCCAATGAGACTGCCGAGGCATGGAAGTTTGTTATGACCTACAATAAGGGACCTGTTATGCTGGTTTTAAGCAGACAGAATCTTCCTGTCCTTGACAGAAATAAATATGCATCAGCAGCAAATCTGAAGAGAGGCGCATATATCATAAAAAAGGAAAAGGGAACAAATCCAGATGTCATAATAATTGCCACTGGTTCAGAGGTGTTTCCTGCTATAGAAGCATCTGAAATGTTGATAAATGACGGCATAGATGCAAGAGTTGTCAGTATGCCAAGTATTGAACTTTTTTCAAGACAACCGGAGAAGTATAAAAATACTGTTTTGCCGCCACAAATCAAGAAGCGCATTTCTGTTGAAGCCGGAGCATCTCTTGGATGGCATCAATGGGTAGGTGATGAAGGCGACATAATAGGAATCGATACATTCGGCGCAAGTGCGCCATTTCAAACTCTTTTTTCGAAATATGGTTTAGACAGTAAAAATATTACAGCTCGAGTCAAGGAACTTTTGAAGAAAAAATAATAAAGCAGTTGGAAAATTTAAAAAAAATTTCTTATTGAAGATAGCCAAGAGCTTTCAGTTTCTCAATCCTTTCATTTTTCTCTTTCTTTATATTTTCTTTTTTCTTGGGGAGATTTTCTTTATATGATTCGGGTATGAAAAGAAAACCGAGAATTATGGACCAATGTTTTTTTTCAGTGGCTATCTCGATATCGAAAGATTGGTCATTTATTGAGTACTCTCCAAGAAGAAGAAAGTAGGAATTTTTTTTATCAATGCTTGAAAATGTTTTCAAAAAGGCCTCATTCAATTGCGGTGACTCCTTTTGTGTGATTCTTTTCCATTCTTTTTCATTTTCAGCACGAGCTCTAAAAGCAGTTTCTTTATTTTCAGAATCTGACAATAGGGCATTGGCTGTTTCCACATATATTTTGTATTTTGAGTTGGGCACTCTCATATGAAGTGTGACAGGGGGTGGTGTTTCTTTTTTCCCATTTGCGCTGATATTAAAAAGATTTACATACCATTTATCATCATTTTCATAGCGTTCTTCGATGTACCTATGAGATGAATTATCTGATACCTTGTAAGGATTCCAAGATATTACGGCATCCGTAGGACTGTAAGTTATATCTTCCGTAAATCGGACTAGAAAGGGTATATCTGGAATAGCAAAAGGATTTGATAAAAACTTTTCATATTTGCTATAAATTTGTTCTTGGATTATTTTTTCAATCTCTTCTTTTGAATATGGGACTCTTTTTTTGAAGATTTCTTTTTTAAAATTTAGATATTTTATAAGAAAGATTCCATCGCTGATGGCACCAATAGCCATTGTTGAGGCAAAGAATGCTATGTTAGAGCGGTAATCTCTTTCAAGTTTTTTGTCTCCATCGATTAGAGAAAGGAGCGAAGTGCCATCGAAGTTTCTTTTATTGAATTGAATATTGAGCATATCGAGGATAGAAGGCAGGATATCAACATTTTCTGTAAAATCATTGATTTCCAATCTTTGATTTTTTAATGGAAATCCGGAGATTATTAAGGGTATATGCTGATTTGCCTTGAAGAAGAAGGGGGCATGCCCCCACATCCCATTTTCCCCAAGTGCTTCACCATGGTCTGCTGTGATTATCCAGAGTGTTTTGTCTTTCAGATTCCTGCTCTCTATATAATCATACAATCTTCCAATTTCCTTATCTGTGAAAAACAAATCGTTATCATACAAATCGATAAGGTGTTGTAAGGATTTTTTTGGATAATTGCCAAGAGAGAAACTTTCATCTCCATATACAGTTGGCACTCTTACAGGGAAACCATTTTTTATGAGGAGATCATTTTCTATTTCTTCATTTTGAGAAGAGAATTTATTGTTTAGATTGTTTGCGAAATGAGGGAAATGGGTATCCATTAAATGGACATAAAAAAACAATTTTTCTTCTGATTCTCTATTTATAATTTTTATGAGATTGTTTATTACCTTGTCTGCTTTTGCATAAGGATTGCCATTTTCAGGTTTTACAATAACCCTTTCTTTGAAACCCTTGGCTATTCTTGAATTCTCAGTAATCCAAGGATGTGCGGAGACAAGGATTGTTTTATATCCTGCACTATTCAAATATTCAGGAATAATTTTTGGCGGATTTTTTTCAACAAGGAATGGATAATCTACATACCTGCGGAGAATGTCTGCTATTTCCATCATTCCCTTGCTGAAATATTTGCCTGAAAAGATTTGGGGCAGAGATACAACAGTTGCCCAGCTTTGTGCGTAATGGTTTTTGAATGAAATTCCCTTTGCTGCAATTCTGTCAATATTAGGCGTAGTGATTCGGTTGTATCCAAAAGATGAAAAATGGTCAGCCCTTGCTGCATCAAGAAGGATAAAAAGAATGATTTCTTTTGGTTTATTCAGCGGTTTTTTCTTGCAGGCTGTCAGAGAAAGAGCTATCGATGTTAGAAACATCAGAAACAGTAATCCAAAATAACTCTTCTTTATTTTTTCTCGGAAAATGTCCATAGTTAGTTGCTCTTTTTGAAAGTATATATTACCACAAAAATAATATGAAT
>RFHX01000221.1 GCA_003695725.1 Candidatus Schekmanbacteria bacterium | reverse complement strand
GAGGAGAATTGAATTCATTGCTTATAATCCTCAAAATTTTGTTTCTTATTTGATTTATTTCAATAATAAAAATTAGAAAAACATAATTTTAAATTTATGAAATTCTATTTAAAGTTTAAATAATTTTGCTCATCTTTCTGATAAAATTAACGATATTTTTAAAGTTTCGAAAATTGAGCTTAATTCTGTTTCTGACAAGTTTAAATGAAAAAGAATAGTAGTGAAAAAATCAAAAGGCCTATTCTTTTAAATCCACAGGTCCATATATCTGTTGCCATAATTGTTATCCTCGTCGCTGTATGCGGATTCTTTGCATATCAATACGGAGAAAAAATATCTAATCAGAGAAGGCAGATGTATATGCTTGCCGCTACAGAAGCTACGAAGGAGCAGATACAGAACTGGTATCACGAATTGATAAGCAAATGCAGATTGCTTATGCTCAGCCATGAGAATGAGAGTATGATGTATTCTGCTATTTTGAGGAAATATCCTCAGAAGAATGCTCTTCGAGGAATGCATCATATTGGTTTTCATAAATATCTTGAAAAGCTTGAAGAACATCTTGATTGTGAAAATATATTTGTTGTGAATGATAAAGGTGAAATCGAAACATCAGTAAGAGATGAAATATTTGCCATTGCAGATGAGATAGAAAAGAAAGTTTCAGAAGCAATTGAAAAAAGAAGTATTGTAACTACTCCTGTTGAGATCGATTCAACAAACAGGAGACCATATATTTATGTTGTTATTCCTTTCAGTCCCAATATATCAGATGGTGGCAAGATTCTATTCTCTAATTACGCTCTCCTGTTAAAATTTGACCTTGAAAAGGAATTGTCGCATATTCTCCACCCTTCATCAGTAATACGAAGTAAAACATTTGAGGAATTGCTTGTGCTAAAAAAGGGTGGAAAAGTTGTAATAATGAACAAACTTTCAGATGATAAAAAGAGGTGGCTTCCTATTGAGATTTCTATTGCTGAAAATAGATCTCCATCAAATTTTGTCCTTGGAGGAAATGAGGGGTTTTTTAGAGGAATTGATTATAGAGGAAAAGAAGTCATAAGTACCACCGCATATATTCCCGAATTAAAATGGGGGGTTGTGGAGAAGATAGATAAATCTGAAGCTTTCAATGTTCTTCGTCCAATTATTAGTTTCGTAGTTGGTATTGCAATTTTTATTATTCTGGCTTTTGGTTTTTTTGTTTCAAGGTATGCTAAAGTTCACGGCGAAAGCGCAGCTCGAAAGATAAAAAAACTTCGGCAGTACAGGAGTGCGCTTTTGAGTGTTTACCCTGACATCATAGTAAATATCGACCTTGATGGAAATATCATATGGCTTAATGAAACAGGAAAAGATTTTTTTGGTGAAGATGCCATAGGGAAAAAGATTGCTTTTTTTATGACTGCAATGTCGCGGGACATTGTCAAAGATAATTACTATGAATTCCTTTTCTCAGGGAAAAAAGCGAATGTTACATCTGTTCAGATTTTCAAGAGAAAAGATGGACAGGAACGAGTCCTATCGTGGAGCTCATGTTTTCTCTATGACGATGAAGGAAGAAAAAATGGTGTGCTTGCAACAGCCCGTGATATTACAGAACAGAAAGCGGCAGAAAAACGTATCGAAGAATCAGAAGAATATCTGCGAACAATCTTTTCATCTCTTGTCGATGGCATTGTTGTTATCGATAAAGAGATGGTGATTACGGATGTTAATAATTATATATGCGATTTGCTTGGTTACAGCAGGGAAGAATTGGTAGGTGAAAAGCTTTTTAAAATCTATCCTGATGCCGGATATAGCCTTCTCAAAAAATCTATAGAGAAACACTTTGAAGAAGAAGTCACGATAAGCGGCTTGGAGATAAATCTCTTGGCAAAGGAGGGAGAGATAATTCCGACAAGCATAAAAGCAGTCCTTTTAAGAGACGCTGAAGGTAAAGTCTTTGGAAGTCTTGGTTTGATAAGGGATATGAGAGAGGTAAAGATCCTTCAGGAAAACCTCATTCAAGCGGAAAAACTTTCCTCTATTGGAGAAATGGCGGCAGGCGTTGCCCATGAATTGAACAATCCCCTTACAGCAATAATCGGCTATTCCAATTTGTTGATGGATAAAAAAGTTTCAAATGATGTAAAAAGACAATTGCAAATAATAAATCAGCAGTCTCAGAGATGCCAAAATATCGTTTCCAATCTTCTTATGTTCTCAAGAAAATACTCTGCAAAGAAAGAATATGTCAATTTGAATGATTTGATAAAATCAACGATTGCCTTGACTGCTTATGATATGAATTCAGGTGGGATTATTATTGAAGAAGAATATGCAGAGGGAATGCCTTCGGCTTTTGTTGACGGAAATAAATTACAGCAGGTTTTTGTCAACCTTATACAAAATGCCAGGTATGCTGTTGAAGTAGCTGATAAGAAGGAAAAGAAGATTTCTGTTAAAACTGCCTTTGATGAAAAATTCTTTACAATTGAAGTTGCTGATACAGGAATAGGAATTGAAAAGGATAAGATAAAGAAAATATTCGACCCCTTCTTTACAACAAAGGAAGTTGGCAAGGGCACAGGGCTTGGGCTTAGTATTTCTTATGGAATCATAAAGGAACATGGAGGAGATATATATGTTAGAAGCAAGCCGCGTGAGGGAACGAAGTTTATCGTTAAACTCCCTGTTTTAGAAGGTAAACCTGAGGAGAGTAAGAAAGTTGAGTCACCAGATATAGATAAGGACGGAATTACTTTTGGCAAAAAAAGAGTCCTTGTCATTGATGATGAAGAAGTCATCAGGGATATACTGGAGCTTTATCTAACTGATGATGGCCATGATGTCGATTTAACTGCAAGCGCAAGGCATGCCCTTAGAATGATAAAAGAAAAGAGATATGATCTGATTTTTTCAGATATTAGGATGCCTGATTTAGATGGATTGTCCTTTCTTGAACAACTAAGGTATATAGATGGCTCTTTAGCTGATAGGGTAATTTTTATTACAGGAGATTCGCTTTCTCTTGATTCTTTTGGAGGGGACAATGGGAATGGCATTGAAAATACTATTCTGACGAAGCCTTTTACAATAGAAGATGTAAGAAAAGTAATGCAGAATTTTTCATCGATTTCTTCTTCTTGACACATTCTGTTTTTAGTTATATCAAATAAGCTATCCAAATTTTTTAACTTCCTATAAGCCGGAGTGGTGAAACTGGTAGACGCACGGGACTCAAAATACTGCATCGCCTTAAATAAAAACTAGTGAAAAATAAGCCTTCCGCACTGGTCCTTGGTTTTAGAAGAATTTCAGGAATTCTATAGTTTCTGATAATTCTATAGAAATAGGGAAATTCTCGTTCTTAGTGGACACTTATTTGGACACCTAAAAAATTATAGAAAGGAGATAATCATGAGTGATTTTGATGATAGTTTTTTTGATGAAGATTTTTTTGCGTATATAACGCAAAACGAAATTAGAAAACGCTTTTGGTACAACAGATTAAACAGAATTATTAAACCATCTTCTATTATAGAATGGGGTGATGAATGCCCATATTGCGGTAAATATCCAATCAAAGATAGAGAAAGAAATGATGATGGAAAGAGGCATTGTGACTTATGTGGAAGAAGAATATGCGCCAGATGCGTCCAATTATGGACCTCTAAAAATGTTTGTGCTGAATGTTTGGAAATTAAATACGAAGAACAAAAGAAAAAAAGATTTAGAAGAATGATTGGACTAGATGATTAACTATATTATGATTCTCTGATAAAAAGAAAAAAATAAAAAAATAAAAAATAAAAAGCCTATTCAACCGATGTTATATCATCTTCAAGAACTTTGAATGATTCAAGGTCTTTCAGGCTGGCTTTCTTGTTCTCATATTTAACGGCTTTTCCATCTTTAATGATAATTTCGCCGTTTTCGTCACGGGCTTCCTTTATTGAAATGTAGTAGACTGCTTCGACTTTTGGTTTTTTTCCAGCCCTCAAAAGCTCATCTGCTTTTTTAAGTTCAGGAAGTTCGTTAATGACTATATTCCTGACTTTTGTTACAGATTCGCCTGTTTGAGGGTCCTTTACAGTCTCTTTTGTTCCGCTTGCCCTGATGTTATACCATACAGGCTCTTCTTTGGTTTCGTCAACGATAGCAATGTCTATATACCTGAATTCCTGTTTATCTTCGTTGACAACCGCACCAGGGTCAGCAGAAATAGAGACAAGTTTCCCCGTGACAGAAAATCTCTCTTTTTTAGGCTGGATGCCTTCCTTTTTTATATACACCATTCTTTTCACACTCCCTGTTTTGCATATCGCCGTCGTGGCGTTCATCTCTATGGGATGAATATAATTAATATGTACAAAAATATTTATCTTATATCACATCTGTCCAAAATAAGATTTTAAAGAGGAAGCCCCATCGGGTAAAATAGTTTTTGAAAAGAAAACACAAACCTGAGAGGAGGCTTCCATGAGTAAATTTAGCAGTATTTT
>RFHX01000220.1 GCA_003695725.1 Candidatus Schekmanbacteria bacterium | reverse complement strand
TGTCAGCACAGTTTCCAAAAGAAGGGGTAAAAAATATCAACAAAAGGAATAGAAGAAAAATTTTGTTTTTATCTCTAAAAAAGAAATTTACTAAGCCATCAAAGAAAAATTCAATAAAAAGCAAAATTATTGCTGGCAATAAAAACCATCTATATCTTTCATTCCAAATTCTAACTTTTGATACAAAAAATTTGGTACCTATATCCTCTCCTCTAACCACTTCCGTATAAAATCTTTGCATATCAAAATTTTCATTAGAAGGGATTTCAACGACTCCTCCGGAAACATCTGCAATATCTTCAAGGATATTAATGTTTACTTTTGTAACTACGGCTTCGCCATTTTTATCTTTTTTAAACGTTCCTTTCTCAATGGGAATGAGTGCTCCCTTTTCACTTCCTATGGGAATTGAACAAATCTTTATTCCATACTTTGCCACATCACTAGCAACAGAAAGCGCATTTTGTGAATGGTCTTCTCCATCAGAAAAAATTATAAGGGTTTTGGAAGCTGTGCTTTCAAGGTCGAATGAATCTGCCGCCTTCATTATCATTTTATCGAAAGCTGTGCCCACAGAGGAAAGCATATTTATGTCTATATCGTTTACATAAGATCTCAAAGATGCATAATCAGTTGTCAAGGGACAAACCAAATAAGGATATCCGGCAAAAACTATCAATCCAACCCTATCACCTGAAACAACAGAAAGGAAATCGAGTATTTCCCTTTTTGCATATTCGAGACGATTGGGATAGACATCTTCTGCAAGCATACTTGTTGACATATCGAGAGCTAAGATGACATCAGAATTAATGTTGCCCCTATCAATCCACTTATAGCCAAGTTGGGGCCGGGCAAGGGCAAAAATAATAAAAACTATTACTAATAGTGAAACAACTATTCTCAAACGCAAAAGAGGAAATGTATTTTTTGGTATCAACCTTTCATATAAATCTCCATAAAATAATTTTAATTTTTTTCTTACATCCTTATAAGCATAGATAAAAAAAACAATAATAAGTGGTAAAATCAATAAAATCCAAAAATATTTGACGCTAAAAAATCTCATATCCTTCCCTATGGTATTTCTTTAAATAAAGTATTCATCAAAATAATTTCCACTAAAAAAAGAACAAGTGCACATAGAAGAAAATAGTGATATATTTCTCTTCCATTGAAGTATTTCTTCACTTTAATATCAACCTTTTCTATGGAATTAATCTCTTTAAAAACATCAGAAAGCATAGCAGTTTTCTTTGCATTAAAGTAAACGGCATTGGTAATTCCGGAAATTTTTTTTAGTGTATCTTCATCAAGATCGACTTCGCGAAAAACGAGAGTTTTCCCTCCTAAGTCATCTATTAAAAAAGGAGCTTTCCCCTTGCCTCCAACACCTATTGTATAAACTCTAATACCGAATAGCGAAGCAATCTCGGCGGCCATTAGAGGCGTTGTCCTTCCCGAGTTGTTTCTTCCATCCGTTAAAAGGATTATAACTTTTGACTGACTCTGAGAATCTTTCAGTTTTTTTACGGCAAGAGCAATTGCCGTTCCAATAGAAGTTGCATCACCTGCAATACCAACTTTCAGTTTTTCAAGATAATAGAGAAGCATTCCATAATCAATCGTCAATGGACATTGCGTAAAAGCTTCTTCTCCAAAAACAACCATTCCAATTCTGTCACCATTCCTTTCTTCAACAAAATCACGGACAACCCTTTTTACTGCCTCAAGCCGGGTAACTTTGCTTCCACCTATGCTAAAATCCATTGCATTCATGCTTCTGGATGTATCAATAGCAAGAATAATATCAATGCCCTTTGTAGTTGTTTCCTTTACATATCTTCCAATTTGAGGACCAGAAGCAGATATAATCAAAAAAATCAGCACCAGAGACCTCAAAATAAATTTCATATTTTTTGGGATGAAATAAGGATTGACTTCTTTTTCCTTTAAAATCTCAACTGAAGGAACTGTTATTCTTGGTTTCTTATCCCAAAGTCTTCCAAACCAATACATTATTGGGATAAGCAGTAAAAGTAAGAAAAAAAGTGGCGTTTCAAATCTCAGCTGTAACACCTATATCCTCCGGACTCATTTGTTTTGTTTCATCTATAAATTCAAGAAACTCCCTTTCTATATCTTTAATCCATTCACTCTTAAGATTCATCGATGCAAATTTCATCAATTCAATTACAGAAATTATATGATAGGCTTTCTTCAAGTGATTGGTATCGATTTTTTCAAGTTTCTTGAGTTTTCCCATAAGCTCGTAAGAAGTCATCTGCACAGTTTCCATTTCCCACCTTTCGACTATATAATTTTTCAAAATCGACGAAAGTTCAAAGCAAAATTCTTTTGCTGAAATATTCTTTTCTTCCAAATCTTTTTTAATTCTATTAAATTCACTCAAAGCTATTTTATGGGCATAAACAATTTCTTCTTCAGCTAAATTAAATTCCTCTTTTTTAAATGGCTTGAAATAGAAGATAAGAAGAAAAAGTGATAGAATCATAAATAATGAAATAACTGCTGCTCCAAGATAATTAGTGCTTACCTTGGGTTTATATGGCGGCTTAATTCCCCGAATGCTTTCAGTGGGAATAAATCCCCCTTCCTTATTTGTTATTTCAATATATAGTTGTCCTGTATCCAACACATTAAATTTGCCTCCTAATTCATAACTAATCGTAAATGAAGGAATTATATAGATGCCTTCGGCATTAGCTTTTAAATCATACCACTTTGTCGTTCTTTCAATTCCCTCCAGAGTAATTTTATTAAATTCCCCTACATCAATAATCTCCATCCCTTTCATTTCGTAGATTTTATCTGTCACATCCAAATTGACCTCTTCAGGATGCCAAACATTTAAATAGAGTCTGACTCTTTCACCCACATATGCCCTGGTCTTGGTGAGATAGCTTTCTGCATAAATCTTTGATTTCTCAATTTTAGGCGATTTACTGACGGGAAACTCTACCTTTTTTTTACATGAACATATTGGCGATAAAATAATGGCTATGAGAAAGAAAAGAATAATTTCCTTTTTTTTTAGAAAATAAGATTCCATGAGATAATTAGTTAAGCCTTTTACCTCTTTTTTTCCTTACTTTTGAAATAATTTAAAACAGGGTAGATATATGGTTTGTCAGTCCATACTTCAATGCAGTCAATATTATTCTTGGAAAAAAGTGTTAGTTTTTCTCTATATAATTTTTCAGCTTTGTTCTTCATATAATCACGAAATTCCCTATCTCTTGTATTAACAACAACCGTTTCCCCCGTCTCGGCATCTTCAAAATAAGCAAAATCTATATTTGGTATCTCAAATTCCCTTCTATCTCTTACAGAAACTGCAACTATTTCATGTTTTTTGCTCGAAAGTTTTAACTCTTTCTCAAAATCTTCACACATAAAATCTGAAATCAAAAAGCAAATTGTCCTTCTCTTCAAAGCTCTATTTAAAAAATTCAAAGCAGAACCCATATCTGTACCGCTGTTTTTCGGCTCCAAACTTAAAACCTCCCTGACAATTCTCCAAACATTCACCGGACCCTTTTTTGGAGGAATAAAAAGCTCCACTTCATTTGTAAATATCATCAATCCAATTCTATCGTTGCTTCTAATTGCAAGATATGCAAAAAGAGCTGCTATCTCGGCGGCAATTTCTCTCTTCAATTGAATTCCACTTCCAAAGCTTCCTGATGCTGAAAGGTCTACTGCAAGCAATAGATTGAGCTCTCTCTCTTCTTGAAACTCTTTAATATGTATGTTTCCCACTCGAGCTGATACATTCCAGTCAATCAGTCGTATATCATCCCCCGGCACATACTCTCTCACTTGCGTAAACTCTATTCCTTTTCCGTGAAAGGCAGATTTGTAATGTCCAAACATTATAGAGTTTACAGACTTCTTTACTTTGAAATGGATGCGATTGATTTTTTTTAATGTATTACTGTCAATCAAAATTTTTTCCCTATGGAACAGGAATCTGCTTTAAAATTCTCTCAATTATATCATCGCTTGTAATCTCTTCCGCTTCCGCTTCATAAGACAAAATAATTCTATGCCTTAAAACATCAAAACAAACAGCTTTTACATCATCAGGGACAACATATCCACGACCTTCAAGAAAGGCATTTGCTCTCGCACAACTCATTAAATAAATAGATGCACGAGGTGAAGCACCATACATTATGAAATCTTTTACATTTATTCCAAAAGAAGCAGGATTGCGAGTTGCAAACACAATATTCAAAATGTAATCATAAATTTTTTCATCTACATAAACCTTTTCAACTAATTTTTTTAGTTCCTCGATTTCATTGTGTCCTGCAACTTTTTTAGGCACATATGTCCTTATCTTCCCAATTTCTTTAACAATTCTCTTTTCCTCCTCCTGCGAAGGATAAGAAATTTTAAGTTTCATAATAAATCTGTCGACTTGTGCCTCAGGTAAAGGATAAGTGCCTTCTTGTTCGATTGGATTTTGTGTTGCAAGGACGATAAAAGGATTTTCAAGTTTGAAGGATTCGTCTCCAATTGTAACTTGATTCTCCTGCATTGCCTCAAGCAAAGCACTTTGGACTTTTGCAGGCGCTCTATTAATTTCATCAGCCAAAAGAATGTTTGTAAAAATAGGTCCTTTCCTAACTGTAAAATTGCCATCCTTCTGATGATATATCTGTGTCCCTATTAAATCAGCAGGCAAAAGGTCGGGCGTAAATTGTATTCTCTGAAAAGTAAAATCAAGACATTGAGCAAAAACTTTGACCATAGTTGTTTTGGCCAAACCCGGCACTCCCTCAATGAGTATATGGCCTTCACAAAGAAGAGCAATGAGCGTCCTATCAACCATATACTTCTGGCCTATTACAGCATTCCCAATTTCTTCTTTAATCGCTGAAACGATACCTTGTTTGTCTTCAACTGCTTTATTGATTTCTGATACATCTATATCCATTTTTATTCCCCTGATATTTTAATCCTTTCTTTCAAAAAAGTAGTGATGTAAGTAAATAATAACAAAATTTCAAAATTTATGACAACGATTATAAAAGAATATAGTTATAGATATGAATTTAATGGTAAATGGAATCATCTGAAAACCAAGAATAAAAAAAGGCGGAAGGGAGCAACCTTCCGCCTTTGACTTTTTTGCAAAAATCTTAGGATTAATACATCCCGCCGCCAGGTGGCATCATTGGAGTCTCTTTCTTCTCCTCTGGTTTTTCAGTAACAAGTGCCTCCGTCGTGAGAAGCAGTGCCGCTATACTTGCTGCATTCTGCAAAGCTGTCCTCGTTACCTTTGTCGGGTCAATAATTCCTGCTTTCATTAGGTCTTCATAACTATCTGTTTGGGCATTATATCCAAAGGAACCTTTCTTTTCTTTCACTTTCTGTACAACTATCGAACCTTCAACGCCTGCATTATCAGCAATCTTACGAATTGGCTCTTCAATTGCCCTCTTGATTATATCAACACCTATCTGCTCATCACCTTCTGCTTCAATTTTCTCTAAAGCATCAATACATCTTAGCAATGCTACTCCACCGCCTGGGATTATTCCCTCTTCTACTGCCGCTCGTGTTGCATGAAGAGCATCTTCAACTCTCGCCTTCTTTTCTTTCATTTCAGTCTCAGTTGCAGCTCCAACATTAATTACAGCAACACCGCCAACGAGCTTTGCAAGTCTCTCTTGAAGTTTTTCTCTGTCATAATCAGAGGTTGACTCCTCAATCTGAGCTTTTATCTGCTTTACTCTACCCTGAATCTTTGATGCTTCACCTTTGCCTTCGATTATTGTAGTATTTTCTTTGTCCACTACAACTTTCTTTGCCGTTCCAAGATCATCAATTCCAACATTTTCAAGCTTCAAACCCAGGTCTTCAGCAATGAGCTGACCATCAGTCAAAATGGCTATATCCTCGAGCATTGCCTTTCTTCTATCTCCAAAGCCTGGTGCTTTGACAGCACAACACTGAAGCGTTCCTCTCAATTTGTTGACAACAAGAGTTGCAAGTGCTTCACCTTCTACCTCCTCCGCAATAATAAGGAACTGTCTTCCAGTTTTAGCTATTTTCTCCAAGAGAGGAAGAAGGTCTTTCATATTGCTTATCTTCTTTTCATGGATAAGAATCAATGGATCTTCAAGGACACATTCCATTCTCTCTGCATCAGTCACAAAGTATGGTGACAGATAACCCCTATCAAACTGCATTCCTTCTACTACTTCAAGTGATGTCTCCATACTTTTTGCTTCTTCTACTGTGATAACACCGTCTTTTCCCACTTTATCCATAGCTTCGGCAATTAGATTGCCTATTGTTTCGTCATTATTTGCTGAAATTGTGCCAACCTGAGCAATTTCAGTTTTATCTTTGGTGGGTTTGCTCTGTTTCTGTAGTTCCTTGACAACAACATCAACAGCTTTTTCTATTCCCCGCTTTAAAGCCATCGGATTTGCGCCTGCTGTAACATTCTTCATCCCTTCCCTAAATATTGAGGATGCAAGCACTGTAGCAGTTGTTGTTCCGTCGCCTGCATTGTCGCTCGTTTTGCTTGCGACTTCCTTCACCATCTGTGCACCCATATTCTCAAACTTGTCTTCAAGCTCAATCTCTTTGGCAACTGTAACACCATCCTTTGTAATATTCGGAGAACCGAAACTTTTATCAAGAACGACATTGCGTCCCTTTGGTCCAAGTGTTACTGCTACGGCATTTGAAAGGATAGAAACGCCTTTTAGTACT
Organism: Candidatus Schekmanbacteria bacterium; assembly: GCA_003695725.1. Taxonomy (NCBI): domain Bacteria; phylum Candidatus Schekmaniibacteriota; species Candidatus Schekmanbacteria bacterium. Next base: position 16,348 of record RFHX01000220.1, on the reverse strand, counting down.
TTTGCTCTTGCTTCTTCACCAAAAACTATTTCCTTTGCAGCCATTTATTTTCACCTCCTGTTAGAGTTTTCCTAATTTACTATTTTTCTATTATTCCGAGCACATCGTCTTCTCTCATTATGATGTACTCTTCGCCTTCAATCTTTATATCATTTCCTGCATACTTGCTGAAAAGTACTCTGTCTCCCTTTTTTACATCCAATGGCACCACCTTGCCATCTTCCAACAATTTACCATTCCCGACAGCCACAACTTCCCCTTCCTGCGGTTTTTCTTTTGCTGTATCGGGAATGATAATTCCTCCTTTTGTTTTTTCCTCCTCTTCAATTCGTTTAACAATGATTCTGTCATGCAATGGACGAATGTTCATACCTTCCCTCCTTTCTAAAAGTTAACATTTCAATTTGATTAAAATTGGATAAACTTTTTATCAATGAATTTTGAATATTGTTAGCACTCTCTTTAAGTGAGTGCTAATAATATAAATATTTCATCCAAAAATTCAACTAAAAAATTGACTAAAAATAGAATATTAATTCCGATTAAAGGAAAATATTTGCGAAATTCTATTTTTTCTCTTTTTTTATTTAGTTTTTTCTAATACTTTTTCATCATGCACTGTAATTTTTGTCTTTATTTCGAAGAGAAGTTTTTTAAAGATTCAAAAAAGATTAAAAATCAGTTATAGTTAATGAAATTAAGTTTTTAAATTGTCCGAAAGTATTGGAGATAAATCAATAATGTTTGGCGGCATTGGTTTTTCAGAGATATTAGTAATACTTGTAATTGCCCTAATTGTGATAGGACCTAAAAGACTGCCAGAAGTAGCTAAAACCCTTGGCAAAGGACTTGCTGAATTTAAAAGAGCAATGGAAGACATAAAAAATACTGTCGATGAAGAAATAAAGGAAGAGACAGGCTTCATAAAGGACGAGATCGAGGATATGAAAGAGCTTACTGACATTTCGGAAACCAATATTGATTCAAAAAACAAAGAAGGCAAAGAAGAAAAGGATGGAAAGTAGAAAAGAAGAGCTCTCCTCTGATAAGGAAATGACATTTCTTCAGCATTTGGAAGAGCTGAGAAGTCGTTTAATTCATATAATAATTTATCTTATTTTAGGTTTTATTGGTTCTTATGCTTTCTCGAAAAGTCTTTTTAAAGCCGTAATACGACCTTTGAGCTCTGTACTTAGCCCAGAACAAAAGTTGGTATTCACTAGTCCTGCTCAACCTTTTATAGTTTATATAAAGATTAGCGCCATAATGGGAGCATTTTTTGCTTTTCCTTTGATATTTTACGAAATTTGGAAGTTTGTAGCACCGGGGCTTTATAGGAAAGAAAAGATTTATGGAATAGTTTTTTTTGTTTCATCTTGTATTTTCTTCATTGGTGGTGCATCTTTCGCTTACTTTCTGCTGCTGCCATATTGCTTTAAATTTCTTCTCAGCTACGGTGGAGACTTCCTCCCGATGCTAACTATCAAGGAAGCTTTATCAACTGTTGCAATGCTTCTTTTTGCTTTTGGACTTGCTTTTGAACTGCCTGTATTTGTATTTATTATAGCCAAAATAGGATTAATCTCCATTGAAACCTTAAAAAAGGGCAGACCCTATGTAATACTCATCCTCTTTGCCGCATCAGCAATAATTACTCCCCCGGATGTAGTATCACAAATTGCACTTGCAATACCGATGTATATTCTTTATGAATTTAGTATATTATTAGTTAGGTTGCTTGTGAAAAAAAATGATTAAAAAGGGTTAGTATTGATGAAAAAATGTAAATTCTTTATTTGTCTTATTCTCATTTCAACTATATCTTTTTCCTGTGCAACAAGTAAAAAAATGGATAAGTTAAAATCCGTTGAGACTTTCTCTTTGAGCAAAGATGCGGTGAATAATTTCATCCTTTCTGAAATCTTCGACAATGAAGGTGATTACAATAAAGCTATCGATATTTTAAAAAAAACAATTTCTGAAGACCCGTTATCTCCCTATCTCCACTCCAAACTTGCTTACCTTTATATCGAAACAGGAAATCTGCAAAAAGCACGAGAAGAAGCAGACAAAGCATTTTTGAAAAGCACCAAATCTGTTGATGTGCTTTATAATATTGGAGAAGTCTATTCGCGACTTAACCTGATGTCCAAAGCAGAAGAAGTTTATAAAAGAATTATTGAAATTGCACCTGAAGAGATAAGGGCTTATATGATTCTCAGCTTAATTTACAATAGCACCAACCAGCAGGAAAAAACTGAAAATATTTACAGAGAGCTTATCAAAACAAAACCTTCATTGGGGTACTATTATCTGGGAATTGTACAAGCTGAAGAAAAAAAATATAAAGAAGCCATCGAATCATTCAAAAAATCTATTGAAATCAATCCTTATTTCGAATCAGCTTTCTATAACCTCGTCAACACCTATTCAATCCTAAATGCAGGCAAAGAATCTGAAAGTTTTTATCAGGAGCTTTTAAAAATAAATCCTGAAAGTCTTGCTGTAAAGAAATCTTTAGCGCTCTTTTATATGAAGAAAGAAAATTACGATAAAGCCTTAGAATTGTTTCTTCAACTTGAATATAAACTGCCCGAAGATTCAGCTATTCAAACTAATTTGGGTATGATTTACCTCAATAAAAAAGACTTCGAGAAAGCGGCTAAACATTTTAAAAATTCCCTTTATCTAAATCCTTTTGATAGTATGACAAGAATAAATTTAATTACAGCCCTTGAAGCAATGGGAAAATATGAAGAGGCGCTCACCGAGGTAAAGAAAATTCTCGAATCAAATCCTAAATTCATTATTGCCCTTCTTCATGAAAGTTTGATTTATGGTGAATTAGGCAAATATGAGCTTGCAATAAAATCAGTTGAAAAAGCATTAGAAACAGATCCTTCAAACCCCAAAATCCTTTTTTATCTTGGACGAGCTCAGTATGATGCTAAAAAATATAAAGAAGCAATAGAAAGCTTTAAAACTGTCATTAAATCCGATCCAAAAAATGCAGAATACCATTTCTACCTTGCAACTGCATATGACAAACTCAAAGACTTTGACAACACCGTAAAGGAATTGAGAGAAGCGATTAAATTAGATGAAAAATTTGCTTCAGCTTATAATTATTTAGGATACCTCTTTGCCGATAAAGGAATTTATCTCGATGAAGCTATGTCACTGATTAAAAAAGCTCTAGAAATAGAACCCGACAATGGATATTTCCTCGACAGTCTCGGGTGGGTATATTTTCAGAAAGGAGAAATCGAAAAAGCATACAGTTTGATAGTAAAAGCAATAGGAAAGGCTCCTGACGACCCTGTTATACTCGAACATCTCGGAGATATATATTACAAAAAGGGGAATATAAACGAAGCTATCAACCAGTGGCGTAAATCTCTTGAAATAGACGAGAATAATTCAAAGGTTAAGGATAAAATCAGAGAAGCAAAATCAAAAATTAAAAGATATATTGTAAAGAAAGGAGATACGCTTTCATCGATTGCTGCAAAGCCGGAAATCTTCAATGACGCTAGAAAATGGAAAAAACTTTATGATTTTAACAGAAAAACTATAAAAGACCCTAATGTACTGCCCGTTGGCACCGAGCTTTTAATACCATAATTTTTTAAAATTTTTTATTTCTTGCGGCAAATTCAGCTTCTTTGAATACTTTATAAAAAGGAATACCCTTTTTTTCAGCAAGCTTTTTAACACTCTCATATTCTGGAGATATCTTGATAACCTTCTTGTCCATTATTCCTACCTTTGCAGAAATCTCTCCATACTTGGTTTTAATTTTTATCATTTCTCTCTTTAAAGCCATTCTGCCAGCTTCAAAATACCTGACACCAAATGTTGTTGTTTCCCTTAAAAGAAGCTCTGAAATAGTATTCAATCTTTCTTTCTTGCATAAAACAGAAACCTTTATTGCAGGACGGCTTTTCTTCATTGTAATAGAAGAAAACCATACATCAAGAGCCCCTTTTTCAAAAAGTTTATCCATTAAATATTCGAAAGACTGAGGTTCTTGGTCATCTATATTTGTTTCTACAATATATACCTGCTCTTTCCTATCCGGTTTTAATTCTTCCTTTTCTTCTTCAATAAGCAATGTCCTCAAAACATTTGCCCTATTTTCCAAATCCTTACAACCTGCGCCATAACCGACAGCTTTAATTTTCCCCTCTGGCACAGAGTCAAAGGCACTGCACAATATCTTCAAAATCGCTGCTCCTGTTGGAGTTGTCAATTCTCCATAATTTCCACTGCTATAAACAGGCATTCCTTTCAATATTTCAGCAGTGGCAGGGGCAGGCACAGGATATAAACCATGTGAAATCTTTACAGTCCCACCTCCTAAATTCACCGGAGAAGAAATAACTTTGTCTGCTTTAAGCAACCTTATTCCAACTACAGCTGTCGTTATATCCACAAGTGTATCAACAGCACCTATTTCATGGAAATGTACTTCATCGATTTTTTTCCTGTGAATTTTGGCTTCTGCTTTTGCAATTGTTCTAAAGATTTCAATGCATTTTGAAGCGGTTTCTGAAGAAAGAGATGACCTTTCATAAATTTTTTCTATATCTTTAATCGTACGGAATTTTTTAATCCCCTTTCTCGGCTTAACAGAAAAAGATAAAGATGATATGCCACATTTCATAACCCTTTTTATAGATATGGATATCTCTCCGGGCATAAGAGATTCTATGGTATTTCTTATGGTTTTTCTGTCTGCACCGAGGTCTATCAGAGAAGCACAGACCATGTCTCCGCTTACTCCTGAAAAACAATCAAAATAAAGCGTCCTCTTTATACTTTTCTGCATTACCTCTTGTGTCAGCTCCTAAAAAGATTGAATACTAAACCTGTCAGAAGTTTAGGATAGAAGAAAGTTGATTTTTGAGGCATTCTCAATCCTTTTTCCGCAACTTTTGTTACGGCTTCCACAGGTGTAGCATTAAGCAGGAAAGCCGCCTGATAATCTCCTTCTTTGAGCATTCTTAGTGAGCGATTCCAGTCCTTTATGTAGGTAACATTCTTTTGATCTCTCAAACTCTCTTCATCAATGCCAAGAAAATTTTCTAAGATTACTTTATGCAAAATGGTAACATCGAGAGATTTAAGTTCTTCTGGAAAAGATGAATCAAAATAATTTTCAATAATCTCATTATCCTTTACAGAAATAATATAATTATTGCCGCTATCCTTGAATACAACAGCAAAAGAAGTTCTTTTTTCTCCCTTTTTTTTGAGCATATCAGAAAGGTCATTTTCCCATCCTTCACCTTCAACTCTCTCTACCTCAAAAGCCTCAGATATCCTCTTTAAAAATGTCTCTTCTTTAAACTCCTCAACACTATGAATAAGACGATGAATAGGAAGCACTGCCAACCCTTCATTATAAGTGTTTACAAACATCATCATCACAAAATTATATGGCTCATTACCAGTGTAATTAGTATCCTTTTCTCTCATTTCTTTCATATAATTTACAGCCGTTTCATATCTATGATGGCCATCAGCTATAAAAAGCTTCTTTTCAGACATTTCATTTCTTATTTTTTCCACCGTATCGATATGACTAATCTGCCATAAGCGGTTTCTAATCCTGTTATTGTCATAAAAATCGAAAATCGGAGCTTGTCTCTTCTCCTGTTGAAGTAGTGAATCCACTTTTCTTTCTTTGTCCGGAAACAATGAAAAAATTTGGCACAAATTTCCCTGACAAGATCTCATCAATTTAAGACGGTCTTCTTTGGGCTTTGATAGTGTATTTTCATGTGGGAAGATGTTACCCTTACCCGGCTCCTCAATAGAAGCCAAAGCAATAAATCCACTTCTGTTCATTATTCTGCCGTCAGGTAATGTAAATTCCTGTTCATAAATATAAATAGAATCCTCCTTATGTCTCTTAATGATTCCTCTATCAAGCCAATCCTCTAAAAATCGAGCAGCCCTTGTATATCTATTATCTGAATCATTATCGTCATCAAATATTTTCCCTAACACAAGGCGCACAACATTGTGTTCATCGAGCTCATATAATCTTTCCTGCTCCTCTTGACTTATCACATCATATGGAGGGGCAACCACATTTTCGATTTTGACCTTTTTCGAATCATAAACAAATCCTTTGAATGCTCTGATATCAACCATTTTTTTCTATCTCCGCTTTAATCTCCCTAAATTTTCCTCCAAAAATTTCAATAAAAAATGGAGTCTTTTCTACTCTTCCTTTTTCATAAATTGACATTTTTCCTGTAATCCCTTCATAATCTCTTATCTGCGAAATTCTCTTTCTTAATTCAGATCTTCTTTTCATTCTTTTCTTCAACTCCTTAACAATCATCATATATGTATCATAGCTGTTGGCGGCATAGACATTAGGTATAGAATCATACATCTCTTTATAGCGAGAGACAAATTCATTCCTTTCTTCATTATCCTTTGACCAAAGGGAAAAAGAATCTGTAAAAACAGCGCCCTCTATTTCTCCCTTTTCCAAAACAATTTCAAGAAGTCTTTCCGGATTGCCGTAAGGATCAAATCTACCTGAATCCCATCCACTGCTTCCATAAAGCTGAAATCCTTCCATATCATTATATGGCAGTTGAGGGATTATAAATCCAGCCTTATCATAATCGCAGGGCAAATATATAGTATCAAAAATACCACCTGCCTCAAGGTATGAGTAAAGTTTTCGCACATATTCTGTAAAATCATTTGTTTCTGGAGGATAAGTAATTTCGATTTTCACTTTTGCCCCCAATTCTTCTACTTTTTTCTTAAAAACAGCTGCAAGCTTCCTTCCGTAATAATCGTCTCCATGCATTATTGCAATTTCTACAGCTTCACCATCTTTGATTGCAAATTCTGCCATAGCCTCTGCCTCAGTTTCCGGAAGAAGACAGGTGCGAAAAACAAAATTCGAGAGTCCTTCAATATAATCAGCATCAGCTGTAGGAGAAACAAGCGGCAGCTGATATTTATCCGCCAGAGGGGCGCATTTCTTGACACAAGCGCTTCTTACAGGGCCAATTACAGCAATTACATTTTCATTGCTTCCAAATTCTTCAAAAGCTCTTGCCGCTTTTTCAGGGTCCCCGGCTGAATCCTTAAATACTAAATCCACCTGTTGAAAGCCAATTCTTTCAGAACGAATTATTTGTGCTGTTATAATTCCCTCTTTCACAGAATTGCCTATTTCAGACAAGGCGCCTGATAGGGGAAGAATACAACCTATTATCAATTTGCCTTCTCTTTGTTTTTTTTCAATAAAAGAAATGAGTTCATTTCTTCTACTGCTGTCAGGAAATGTTCTTTCATATCTTTCCAACGACCTTCTGCTTCCATTGATATCACCAGCCAACGCTTTCTGCTTGATTAAATTATAAAGGGCTTCTTCAGCCGGAAACTTTTTCCCATAACGACCTGCAAGCCAACTCAATTCTTCTTCATTGAGTTTTTCTGATATTATCTTTAGAGCCTTTTTCTTTATCTTCTCCTTTTGTGATTTTCTCCTATATAAATCTATGGATTTGAGATATAAACCAACGGCTTTCAAATATTCATCCTTTAAAAGTGAAATATCTCCAAGAATCTCGTATTTTCCGCCAATCAGCTCTTTCGAAATTCCTTTTTCAGGTATCTTAGATACCAATGCTGATGTTTTTTTAGCATCATTCCTTTCAAGATATTTTTTGGCAATCTCGAGGCGTAGATTGTAAGATTTTTCATCATAAGGAAAGCGCTTTTCATACTTTAAGAGATAGGCCTCCGCCTGCTCGAGATTCCCCTTCCTCAAAAATTCCAGACTATGCTCGTAATCTGATTTCTCCCTTACCGGAATTATCTTACATCCACTAATTAATGTGAAAACACACAATAAGGGAACAAAAATTTCTACAATTTTGAGTTTATTTTTCATCATTCGATTTTATAAACAGTTTCACTTAAAATAAGCCGTCTTTAATACTTCACATAACTGTTAGATGTCAATAAATAAAGGATAAACGCTTCAACTATTCATATGAAATTCATCTTTTAAATACTCCTTTATTCAAGTTTCATAAATACAAAATCACTTCTATCAGATAAAAGAAAATTACTTGCCTTTTAAAAAAACAGTATGATAGTTTATTGAAAATTTTAACTAAACTTTCTCTGTATTTCCCTAATAGATTTTGGTTCAAAAAGATGATTGCAAAAGATATAGAAATACTGGACGCCCAAGGCCTGAAAAGAACAATTACAAGAATAACCCATCAAATATTGGAAAGCAGTAAAGGCGCAAAGGAGCTTGCAATAATAGGACTTCAAACGCGTGGTGTTTTTATTGCTAAAAGAATAGCAAAATTAATCAAAAAAATTGAAAAGATAGATATTCCGGTAGGAACGATGGATGTTTCTTTCTATCGAGATGATATAGGGCTTAAAAGTCCAAATCTTAAAATAAAAAGCACTGAAATTGATTTTCCCCTTGAAGGCAAAACAATCGTCCTTGTCGATGATGTCCTCTATACAGGACGGACCGTCCGCTCTGCCCTAGATGCAATAATGGATCTTGGACGGCCTGCTTGTGTGCGCCTTGCTGTCCTCATAGATAGAGGTAACAGAGAACTTCCTATCGAAGCAAATTTTATAGGAAGTTTTGTGCCAACGACAAAAGATGAAAGCATACAGGTGCAGTTAAAAGAAATTGACAAAAAAGATAGAGTTCTACTCTGCAGGCATGAAAAATGAGTGAAAACTTAGTTAAAAGGAAACATTTTCTCGGTATTAAAGATCTTTCGAAAGACGAAATTGAAACTATCCTGAAAACCGCCGAAGCACTCAAGGAAGTTTCAAAGAGAGATATTAAAAAAGTTCCTGCTCTGCGCGGAAGAACAATAATCAACTTATTCTACGAACCAAGTACAAGGACAAGAACATCCTTTGAACTTGCTGCAAAAAGATTGAGCGCAGATTACCTTAGCATTTCGGTTGCCACGAGCAGTGTCCTTAAAGGTGAAACTCTCAAAGATACAGCAAAAAATCTTCAGGCAATGAATCCTGATATAATTATTATCAGACACCCCCATTCAGGGGCTCCACAAATGCTTGCAGAATGTATAAGCGCATCAGTTATAAATGCAGGTGATGGATGGCATGAACATCCTTCACAAGCTCTGCTTGACCTATTTACAATAAAAGAGAAAAAGGGCAAAATCAAAGGATTGAAAGTCGCTATAGTTGGAGACATTACACATAGCAGAGTAGCACGCTCCGATATTTATGCTTTGACAAAAATGGGCGCAGAAGTCACTATCTCAGGCCCTCCTACCTTTATTCCTGTTGAAGCTGAAAAATTAGGCGTAGAGGTGACTTTTGATTTTGAAAAAGTAATCAAAGAGTCAGATGTTATCATTATGCTCAGAATTCAGCTTGAAAGAATAAAGGAAAACCTTTTTCCCTCACATAGAGAATATGCAAAATTCTTTGGACTTGATATGAAAAAATTAAAAAAAGCAAGGAAGGATATACTCATAATGCATCCCGGACCCATCAATAGGGGAATTGAACTTGCGCCAGAGGTGGCTGATTCCTCCTATTCAGTTATATTAGACCAAGTAACCAATGGCATTGCCGTTAGAATGGCAATGCTTTATCTGCTCTTGGGAGGTAAAGAAGAAAGTGGCATTGCTGATTAAAAATGGAAGAGTTATCGATCCATCACAGGATATCGACAAAGAAATGGATATTCTATTGTCTGGCGGAAAAATAGAGAAAATCGCCTCCAATATTTCAACAAAAAAATCCAATAAAAAGGTTCAAATAATTGACGCAAAGGGGTTGATTGTTACACCCGGACTTATTGATATTCATACGCATATGCGTGAACCGGGAAGAGAAGACGAAGAAACAATTGAAACTGCCTCACAAGCAGCAGCGTGGGGAGGATATACATCCATTGTGGCAATGCCCAATACTGACCCTGTCAATGACAACCGCTCAACAACAGCATTCATTTTGAAGAAAGGGAAGGATTGTGGACTTGTTAATGTCTATGCAACAGGTTCAATTACAAAAGGTATGAAGGGAGAACAGCTAAGTGACATAGGCGAAATGGCTGAAGCAGGCGTGATAGGATTCACTGAAGACGGCAAATCTGTTATGGATTCAGGACTTATGAGAAGAGCAATGGAATATATCAAGATGTTCGACTTGCCTGTAATGTCACATTGCGAAGATATGACTCTATCACGCGAGGGCGTGATGCACGAAGGATTTATCTCCACTGAACTTGGATTGGCAGGCATTCCTCGTGAAGCAGAGGAAATAATGGTTACAAGAGATATATTCCTTGCACATATGACAGGTGCAAGACTTCACATCACACATATCAGCTCTGCAGGTTCAATTGAAATAATCCGTCAAGCAAAAAAAAAGGGAATCAAAGTTACAGCCGATGCAACACCACATCATTTTACACTCTCCGACGACATGCTCAGAACTTATAACACCAATCTAAAAATGAAACCTCCTTTGATGGAAAAAAAGGACATAAAAGCGATTATAAAAGGTTTCTCTGATGGGGCAATAGATGCTATCGCAACAGATCATGCCCCTCATCACTTTGCAGAAAAGGATGTAGAATTCAATATAGCTCCCTTCGGTATAATAGGCTTGCAAACTGCACTTCCTTTAGCCTTACGACTTTATCATTCAAAAAAGCTCACATTAGACCAAATAGTAAAACTTATGTCTTGTAATCCTGCAAAAATTCTCAATTTGAACAACAAGGGAAGCCTTGCAGTTGGATGCGATGCTGACATAACTATGATTGATCCGGACTATGAGTTTACTTTTGAAAAAGAGGATATAAAATCACTAAGTCAAAACTCTCCATTCATTGGATGGAAATTCAAAGGGAAAGCAATAGCTACAATAGTAGCAGGTAAAATTGTATATAACGACTCCAAATGTTCAATAAAATAATCTCCAACAAAAAAATTTCTACTGACATCTACATTCTCTCGCTCGAATACAGAAGAAATCAAAAGGCACCTCAACCGGGGCAATTTTTTATGATCGCCATACCAGACCATCCCGAATTGGTTTTAAGAAGGCCCTTTAGTGTATGTGATTATGATGGGAAAAAAATGGACATTTGCTATAAAATTGTAGGTAAAGGAACATCTGCTTTATCGGTTTTAAAAAAAGGAACTCACATTGACATACTTGGACCTTTTGGAAATGAATTTAAATTGCCTGAAAATAAAAAGAACATAATCCTCATAGCAGGAGGTATAGGAGCAGCGCCATTTTTATTTTTGTCAAAACAAATTAGAAAGAAATACTTCGGCAATAAAGGGACCATTACCTTACTTTATGGAGGCAAATCCTCTTCTGACCTTCCATTAAAAAAGAGCTTTGGCAAGATTATAGACAAAATTATCGTCTCGACTGAAGATGGGAGTGAAGGCTATAAGGGATTTATCACAGAAATCTTAATCAAAGAAATAAACAAACTGAAAGAGGAAGAGAAAACTGATACAATTATTTTTGCAAGCGGCCCTCAAGCAATGCTAAAAGAAGTGGACAAAATTGTTTTAAAGAATGACATAAACTGCCAGTTGACAGCAGAATCAGTTATGGGATGTGGTTATGGAGTTTGTCTTGGATGTATTTTGGAAAAGAAAGATGCGGATAAAGAGGCAAAAAAACATACATTGGTTTGCACTGATGGTCCCGTTTTCAATAGTGGTGAAATAAAGTGGTAGCTGCGAAAAAGAGTAAAAAATTAGTTGATAAATGCCTTCAAATAAAACTGGCTGGCATAAGATTTAAAAATCCTGTTATTCTTGCATCAGGGACTTGTGGTTATGGGAAAAAATTGTCTGAATTCATAGACCTCAATACAGTAGGTGGAATAACAACCAAAGGATTATCATTAAAACCACGCAATGGAAATCCGCCGCCAAGAATCTATGAAACTTCTTCAGGAGTGTTAAACTCCATTGGGCTTGAAAATGTCGGAACCGAAAAATTTATAAAAGACTATCTGCCTTTTCTTAAAAAATTCAATACAAAGATAATTGCAAATATTTTTGGCAATTCTATAGATGAATACAAAGAAGTGGCAAAGCTTTTGTCAGCAGAAGATGGAATTTCAGCAATTGAAATAAATGCATCCTGCCCCAATGTCAAAAAGGGCGGGATGGAATTTGGTAAAACACCAAAGGGTGCAGGTAAACTGGTAGAAAAAGTAAAATCCGTTTCGAAAGTCCCTGTTATTATGAAGCTTTCTCCAAATGTTTCAAATATTGAAGAAATTGCAAAAGCATCTGAAGATTCTGGAGCAGATGCTCTGTCACTGATTAATACATTGGTTGGAATGGCAATAGACACAAAAACACGAAAACCTCGTCTTTCTACTACAACAGGTGGACTCTCTGGTCCTGCAATAAAACCTGTTGCTCTTGCAATGGTCTGGAAAGTTAAAAATGCTGTTTCCTTGCCAATCATAGGTATGGGTGGGATAATGAATAGCAATGATGTAATCGAGTTTATGATTGCAGGCGCTTCAGCAATAGCTTTAGGTACAGCAGTAATGGTCAATCCTTACTCTGTAATTGAAATAATAAATGGCTTAAAAAGTTACTGCAAAGAGAACAAAATTGTTTCAATCAAGGAAATAATAGGATCCCTGCAAATATGAAGTTTTCCGCACGCTTCTTAGAATTGATTATTGTTACAGCTGTATTGCTCATTGACCAAATTACGAAATTGATAATTCAGCAAACTATGCTTCCTTCTCAAAGCATCGAAGTAATAAAAGGTTTTTTCAATATAACATTTGTCTTGAATAAAGGTGCTGCTTTTGGAATTTTCTCCACACTCTCAGCATCGATTAGAAAACCTTTTTTTGCAATCATCAGCATAATTGCTTTAGCACTCATTATATATTTAATTGCAACTTCTGATGAAAAAAATAAATTTCAGAGAGCTTCATTTGGAATGATTTTAGCAGGTGCATTAGGCAATTTCATTGATAGAATATTTTTGGGTGAAGTAAGGGATTTTCTTGATTTTTACTGGAACTCTTATCATTGGCCTGCATTCAATATTGCAGACACGGCAATTTGCATTGGCACAGGGATATTAATAGTGAATATATTTTTCGCAAAAGGCCCTATTGAAAATGAAACTAATAATGAAAATACCGCATCTTAGATACGAAAGGATAATTTTTTTTTAAAAAATTACTTGAATAAAAAAGATTTTTTCTGCAAATGCACTAATTCAAGAAGAAAAAAAAGAGACAATTTATAATTGGAGCAGTTGTTTTGCCTAAAAGAAAAGATATCAAGAAAATCCTGATTATCGGCTCAGGTCCCATTGTAATAGGACAAGCATGTGAATTCGATTATTCTGGGACACAGGCATGCAAAGCACTTAGGGAAGAAGGATTCCAAACTGTATTGGTAAACAGTAATCCTGCAACTATTATGACTGATCCTGAAATGGCTGATGCTACCTATGTGGAGCCTCTTGATGTCAATATTCTTGAAAAAATAATTAAAAAAGAAAGACCTGATGCCCTTCTTCCAACAATAGGAGGCCAAACAGGATTAAACCTTTCAGTTGAACTTCACAAGGAAGGAATTCTCAAAAAATATGGCGTTGAAATGATAGGCGCCAAGATAGAAGCAATTGAAAAAGCAGAAGATAGAGACCTTTTTAAGAAAGCAATGCAGAATATTGATCTCGACATTCCCCCAAGCGGCTATGCCACTAATGAAAATGAGGCTTATGAAATTATAAAGGATATTGGGTTTCCTGCTATAATACGCCCATCTTTCACTTTAGGCGGCACAGGTGGCAACATTGCCTATAATATGGAAGAATTTAAGGAATATGTGAATTGGGGCCTTGCGGCAAGTCCATTCAGCCAAATACTTATTGAAAAATCTCTCATCGGATGGAAAGAATTTGAATTAGAAGTTATGAGGGATTCAAAAGACAATGTAGTTATTATATGTACGATTGAAAATTTCGACCCTATGGGAATTCACACAGGAGACAGCATAACTGTTGCCCCTGCCCAAACATTAACAGATAAAGAATATCAAATTCTACGTAATGCTTCCATTAAGATAATCCGCGAAATTGGAGTTGACACAGGAGGTTCAAACATTCAATTTGCAATCAACCCCGAGAATGGGAAAATGTTTGTAATCGAGATGAATCCAAGGGTTTCAAGATCTTCGGCTCTTGCGTCGAAGGCAACAGGATTTCCGATAGCAAAGATTGCAGCAAAATTAGCCACAGGATTGACTCTGGATGAAATTCCAAATGATATAACGAAAAAAACTCCGGCATCCTTTGAACCTACAATTGACTACTGCGTTGTAAAGATGCCTCGCTTTACATTTGAAAAATTTCCTAAATCCGACCAAACGCTTACTACTCAGATGAAATCAGTCGGTGAGGTAATGACTATAGGGCGCAATTTTAAGGAATCACTTCAAAAAGCGCTTCGCTCCCTTGAAATAGGAATAAAAACAATCGAAATATATGATGAGGCAAAAGAATTCACAGATGATTTTATAAAAGAAAAGGTGAAAATACCAAGCTGGCAAAGAGTGTGGTTTTTAGCAGAAGGTTTAAGAAGAAACATTTCAATCGATGAGCTTTACAAACTTTCAGGCATAGACCCATGGTTTTTAAACAATATCAAGGAAATCGTAGATTATGAAAGTTATCTTTTGGAAAAACTTCCTCAGCTAAAAGAAAAAAGTAAAGCTATCCTGAAGGCAAATAATTATGATCAAAAGAACGCTGATGAACTTTTAAAGATTCTGAGGAAAGCGAAGGAGCTTGGTTTTTCTGATGATTTTTTAGGAAGACAGATTGGCTTAAATGAATTTGATTTTAGGCAGTTGAGAAAAAAACTTTCCATCGAAGCTGTTTTCAAGATGGTGGATACCTGCGCCGCAGAATTCGAAGCATACACGCCTTATCTATATTCCACATATGAAATAGAATGCGAGGCAAATCCCTCAAATCGTAAAAAAATCGTTATTCTTGGCGGAGGACCGAATAGAATAGGTCAAGGTATTGAATTCGACTACTGTTGTGTCCATGCCGCAATGGCTCTTAAAGAAGACGGTTATGAAACAATAATGGTCAATTGCAACCCCGAAACTGTCAGCACGGACTATGATACTTCTGACAGACTTTATTTCGAACCGCTCACCTATGAAGAAGTTATGAATATTGTTGAAAAGGAAAACCCTGAAGGCGTGATTGTGCAATTTGGAGGGCAAACTCCGTTGAAGCTTTCTGGAATGCTGGAAAAAAGTGGAGTAAAGATATTAGGCACTTCACCTGAAAGCATAGACCTTGCAGAAGATAGGGAAAAATTTAAAGAGGTAATAGAAGAGCTTCAACTTCTTCAGCCGCCAAATGGCACAGCAACCTCCCTTGAATCAGCAATAAAAGAAGCTGAATCAATTGGATATCCTGTGCTGCTGCGTCCTTCATATGTTTTAGGCGGCAGAGCTATGGAAATAGTTTATGACAGGGAAGGGCTTGAAAGATATATGAAGTTCGCACTTCGCGTTTCACCTGAACATCCAATACTTATAGACAAATTCTTGGAAGATGCCATAGAAATAGATGTAGATGCAGTCTGCGACGGCAAGGTTTGTATAATTGCAGGAGTAATGGAACATATTGAGGAAGCGGGGATACATTCAGGTGACAGTGCCTGCTCTCTTCCCCCATACTCCCTGAAAGAAGAAATCGTCGAAGAAATAAAGAAGCAAACGAAAGCAATTGCTTTTAAACTTAATGTTAGAGGACTTATCAATATTCAGTTTGCAGTCAAAAACGACAAAATCTATCTGCTTGAAGTAAATCCCAGAGCATCGAGGACAATTCCCTTTGTAAGCAAATCGGTAGGCATTCCTTTTGCAAAGATAGCTGCGCGTGTTATGGCAGGTAAAACTCTTTCTGAGGTTGGACTCACTCAAGAAGTCAAAATAAAACACATTGCAGTAAAGGAAGCAGTATTCCCCTTTATCAAATTTCCCGGTGTCGATACAATCCTTGGGCCTGAAATGAAATCCACAGGTGAAGTAATGGGAATTGACTTCGATTTTGGCAGAGCTTTTTATAAATCGCAGATTGCCGCAGGCACTAACCTGCCAATAAAGGGGACAGTTTTCATCAGTGTAAAAGACAGTGATAAGGAATGTGCTGTCGTGCTTGCAAAAAAACTTGAATCTTTGGGCTTCAGCATCATTGCAACAAGAGGCACATACAATGCACTCATTTCAAACAATATAAAGGCATC
>RFHX01000219.1 GCA_003695725.1 Candidatus Schekmanbacteria bacterium | reverse complement strand
GAAATAGATTTATTGCAAAAAGGATTATCAATGCAATAAACCACCATGAATGATACATATCAAAAAGCTGTGCTTTATCAAAGATGTTGTATGCTTTTAGACCGATTTCATAAATCTTATCCATTGATTGAGGTTTATCTATAATGCCAAAAAAACTAAGAGCATTGCTAACATTGTAGCCAAGGTTTAGAATGATTTTCTGCTGTGATTCAGTGCCTTCCTGTTGAATAACAGTCCCAATTATGGAGGCAAGAGCTAATATTATTAGAAGATATATGGCTAACCTAATTGAACTTAAAAAATCTATGACTGGATTTTTTTTATCTTTTTTCACATTCACACACTCAATTCAGCAATTTTTAATTAATTTAATATTGGGGAGAGGAATAATTTCCTCTCCCCCATCATAATCAATTTCGCCAAAGAAAAAAACTTACTTCTTATGGCATTTCGTACAAACAGTTGGTGCCTTCGTTGATGGATTCTTTGCTCTCTGTTCCCTATGACAGGAAATGCATCTTACATGAAAAATGCCCTTCTTTGAGCTTGTTGGAGGATTGCCTTTGATAGCAATCTTTTTCCCCTCATCCTTTGTTTTGTCATGGCATTCTTCACATTTCCGTGGTTTTGCATCGCCTTCTCTCTTATGATGGCACTTAATACATGGCGTACCTCTGTCAATATGCGCCTTATGAGGGAAAACAACCGCTGGTTTCTTCTCCTTTACGATATCAATTGTAATTTTTTCAGGAATTTCAAATTTTTCGGCTGCAAAACCAACAGAAACTGCCATAAGAAACATTACAGCAACTGCAAAGACAAGCAAATTGGTTTTTTTCATCTCTTTATCACCTCCTTCACTCTTTTAGTTTGATAGTTGTTGTGATTTGACCAACACTATATCACGATTCTCAAACTATCCATTTTAAGTTATTGCAATATTTATGCCATTTTTTAAAAAAAATAACTTGTTGTTTTTTAATGAAATTTTTTTTAGTGTCAATTTTTTTTTTGTCATTTTTAGCATATTCAAAAGCAAAAATTGACAAAATGACCAAATTCCTGTTATCAATATCTTTAGTTTTATGAAAAATGTCTGATAATTTTTATTATCTCTTCCATATTATTTAATAGGAGGAAAACTATGAATTGCAGGAGGGCAGGAAGTCTAATATTTTTCCAGATTATGTTATTTTTCATTTTATCATTATTCCCCATTCAGGATGTTGGGAGTGCAATAAAAGTAAACCGTAGAGATTTTACTTCGAGCAATGTATGCAAAAAATGCCACACCGATATATACAAAAATTGGAAAGCTTCAATGCATTCAGCATCTATATCGGACCCTATATTCGAAGTATCTTTTATGGAAGCAATAAAAGATAAGGGGAACGAAGCAAGAAAATTTTGCCTTCAGTGTCATAGCCCTACTACAAGAGTGACAGAAGATTATGAATTGAAAGCGGACATATCGTCTGAAGGGATTACATGCTCATTCTGCCATTCCATAGACAGTATTGATATGAATCAAAATATACCTGTCATAATCAATAAACCGGGTGATACTATGAGAGGGCCTTTTGCCAATATCACTTCCCCTGCACACAAAATAAAGGAATCTAAAGTACATAGGACAGCAAAAATATGCGGCGCCTGTCATGAAATGAAGGGGAAAAATGGAGTAACCATTCTCGGCACCTATTCAGAATGGTCTGAAAGCTCATACAGCAAAGAAGGAATTAAGTGTCAAAACTGTCATATGCCAGAAATGTTCGGCATCTATGATGTAAATCAAGATGTAAAAAAGACAAACAATTTTGCTAGAGACCATTCGGTTTTTGGCGGACATTCGCAAATAAAACTAAATAAAGCCGCAACACTTTCTTCAAAAGTTGAAGATTTGGGAGATAAAATCGTTGTCAACACTACCGTTCTAAACAGAGAATCGGGGCATAAAATTCCAACTGGAATTCCCACACGAAAGATAATTCTTGAAGTCAACCTATTGAACGAAAAAGATGATGTAATCGCTTCCCAATCCAGAATATATCAAAAAGTTCTAGCAGACGAGACTGGCAAAATTTTAGACAATATAAAAGATATCTTCTTCTATGCAACAAGAGTAGTAAGTGACAATAGAATTGCCCCAAAGGAAGCGAGGAAGGAAACCTTTGAGTTTAAGAAACCAAAGGGGTTGAAGAAATATAAAATTGAAAATGTATTAAAATATCAGATGCAGACACCAGTTATTTCACTCAAAACTATGGAAGTTGAAATGGCAAGAAATCTTCACAACAGCGCTGAAATAAAAACTTCAAGTGAAGACGTACCTATCATTGTAATATTTATTATAGCATTCACTGCTGGCATCTTGATTACATATCTAATTCTAAGGGCATCTAAAAAATCAGGAAGTAGTTAAATAACTTGTTTAAATTTTAAAAAATTCTTTATAGGTAGCTACGATAAGATCAGCGGCAGATTCTATATCGATTCTGCCTGTATTGATTACGAGATGGTAAAGAGTCGGGTCGTTCCAATCTACACCATATGAATGCCGAATGTAAGTCTGTCGTCTTTTATCAATTTCTAAAATCGTATTTTTAGCTTCCTTTTCAGAAATCTTTTTTTCTTCTATTGCCCGTTTAATCCTGTAATCCAAAGGGGCTACGATTCGGACATGTAAAACATTTGTATAATCCTTCAAAATACATTGGGCTCCTCTGCCTACAACTACTGCATTACTTTTTTCAACCAACTCGCATAAAAAAGATTCTATCATCTCTCTGAAAATATCACTGTCGAGCCATCCATAAACTTCACATTCATAAGGTTTGAATCGTTTTCTTCTTCGTCTTTCTTTATCACCGTCTCCACCTGTTGCTATCGTTAAATTTTTATATCGAGCACTACTCAACACAGGGTCGATAACTCGTGAAAAGAATACACGCATAGCATTGTAGTGGTCTTGGTCATATTCTTCTACAGCTATTTCTGGAACCTTTGACTTCAAAGCAACTTCCTTGACAATCTCTCTATCGAAATAGGAGAAGGAAAGCTTCTCGGCAACAAGCTCTGCGATTTTCCGTCCACCACTTGCAAATTCCTTCGAGATAGTTATTATGCTCATCTTATTCACCTCATTTTAACTTATTGAAAAAGAAATATTTTTTAGTTATATAAATCCCTTCTTTTAATTTAATATCAGATGTGTCTGATTTCAATAATCTATAATTTGAAAAACCTATGGAGGTATATTTATGAAGGTACTTGTCGTCGGTTCCGGTGGCAGAGAACACGCATTAGTTTGGAAAATTTCACAGTCAAAGAAGGTCGAAAAAATATTCTGCGCTCCGGGTAACGGCGGCATTGCCAAAGAAGCAGAATGCATCAACATTAGTGCGGAATCAGTTGATGAGCTTGTTGAATTTTCAAAAAATGAAAAGATAGATTTAGTAGTAGTAGGGCCTGAATTGCCTCTTTCCCTTGGAATAGTCGATAAAATGAAGGCAGAGGGGATCAAAGTTTTTGGTCCATCACAAAAGGCAGCTCGACTTGAAAGCAGCAAACTGTTCTCAAAAGAGTTTATGAAGCGCCATAACATTCCAACGGCAAAATTTGAATCATTCGATGATCCTTCAGAGGCAAGAAAATATGTTCATAGCATATCTTTACCCTGTGTCATAAAAGCAGACGGACTTGCCGCCGGTAAAGGTGTTTTAATCTGTAACAATAAAAAAGAAGCAGAAGAGGCAATTGAAAAAACAATGGAAAAAAAGGAATTTGGGGAAGCAGGAAGAAAAATTCTCATTGAGGAATTTCTTGAAGGTGAAGAAGCATCATTTTTAATATTCAGTGATGGTAAAAACTTTCTTGCTATGCCCTCATCTCAAGACCATAAAAGAGTATTCGATAATGACCAAGGACTAAATACCGGGGGAATGGGAGCATATTCTCCCGCGCCCATAGTAACAGACGATGTGAAGAAATTAATTATAGACAATATAATAGAGCCAACCATTTCAGGTATGAGCTCAGAAGGAACTCCCTATAAAGGGATTTTATATGCAGGGCTTATGATTAAGAATGGGAAGCCCTTTGTTCTTGAATTCAATGTTCGATTTGGTGACCCTGAAGCACAACCAATACTAATGCGTCTTGATAGTGACATTATAGATATATTTAATGAATGTATAGAAGGAGATGTAAGCAAAATAACCCCTAAATGGAATAGCAATGCGGCAGTTTGTGTTGTCCTTGCTTCTGGAGGGTACCCACAGAGTTATGAAAAAGGGAAAATTATTACAGGGCTGGAAAAGCTTGAAAATAGAAAAGATGTTAAAGTCTTTCACGCTGGAACTAAATATGACGGCAAAAACTATGTCACATCAGGGGGAAGAGTTTTAGGCGTAACAGCTCTTGGAAACTCGATTCCCGAAGCTATCGATAATGCTTACAGTGCCGTATCTCTAATCTCCTTCGAAAAAATGCATTTTAGAAAAGATATTGGCAAAAAAGCGCTTAGTAAGTAAGTTTACAAAACATCACTCAGTTGATTCATAATAAGAGCATCTGATTAGTTTAAACAGCATTCTCGATGAAAGCACAAAAATCGACACTGTGCGGCGGATATAAGCTGCAAACAAGCAATTGCCGGCCTTTTCTGGATATATTTCTCTCATAACCTTTGGGCGGGGAAATATTGATTCAAAAAAGAATTTCAACTTTCCAAAAAAATTACCTTTTGTTTGCAACATTAAAAGTTCAAAGTATTGTCCAATTTCACTCCCTTCACTCATTAAATGATAAATTTTTCTACCAAACCACCGCTCATTGAATCCATTTTTCAAAATATCCAAAACATCATCATTGATGGCTGCCAAATTGTTTTCCCTTACATACTTCAATGAATAATAAAGGGGGACATAGGCATTGATTTTTCTTGTCAGGATAAAAAGTTTTTCAAAAAATGATTCATTTTTATTCTCAGAAACGATTCCTGCGATATCAATACTCCACATTAG
>RFHX01000218.1 GCA_003695725.1 Candidatus Schekmanbacteria bacterium | reverse complement strand
TAAGAAAACTAAAAGTAGTAGAAATAAATTATTCCCTTTTTTCTCCGTTATTCTTGTGACTGCTTCTGATGGATGAAACAAGAATGAATATAGTATTTCCACGATTAAAAGCCCGTTTTTTTAACGCAATGTAATCAAGTTGTTGTCGATATCAAAATTTCCAGAATAAAGATATTTTACCGGAGTAGGCAGAGAGCTCAAATATCTATTAAACCTATTGCCTGAATCTTTTTCAAAGAATTCAAATAATCTTTCAAGAGGAATTGAAACATTTCTAATCAGATTTGGTTCTCCCTTTATTCCTGCAAGTTCTGCGGCAACCTTTACCGCTTTGTCGAATCCGCCTAACTCATCGACGAGTCCAGCTTCCATTGCCTCTTGTCCGCTGAATATTCTTCCGTCAGCAATTTTGCGAAGTTTTGAAACTTCTATGTTTCGTCCACCGGCAACAGCAAAGAGAAATTGTTCATAAACATTGTCAACTGTGTTTTGCAAAAGTTTTCGTTCTTCATCGGTCAAATCTCTCCAAAATGCAAGGGTGTCCTTATAAGCACCGCTCTTTATTACATTATATTTTATGCCGTATTTTTTAAATAAGCTGTTGAGATTTGGCGATGTAATCAAGACTCCAATGCTTCCTGTTATTGTTCCCTTGTTTGATATGATACGGTCACAGGCACAGGCAATGTAGTATCCGCCGGAGGCAGCAATATCCCCTAAAGAAGCAACTACTTTAATTCCCTTTTGTTTTGCTCTTATTACTGCATCAAAAATTTCCTGAGTTGCGCCAACTGTGCCTCCCGGACTGTTAATGCGCAAAATTATGGCTTTGACTCGAGAATCTTTTGAAAATCGGTCAATCTGGTCAACTATTGCATCGGCGCCTCTCATCATACTTAAAGGGAGTGAAACAGGAGAAAAGCTTATTTCTCCGTAGATATTGACTACAGCAATGGAATCCTTTTTGATTGGAAAGACTGATTTTAATGCTGATGTTTCAAAAGTTGTTTTTTCGGGAACTTTTCTCGAAAGAAGAATTATTCCTGCAATGACTGAAAAAATAGATACAACAATGATAATGATTGAAAAAATTCGCTCTTTTGTCATTTCGATAATCCTTGATAAAGATGAATAATACAAATTTACAGTCAAATTCATATTAATGTCAACTGATAAAAAAGAAGTGAAAAACCTTATCAGCTCTCAAAGTTATGTCAATTTTTGTGTTCCAATAAGAAAAGGGCACTTGTGCTTTGTCTAACCATTTTGTAAGGGAAGGTGATACTCAAATTTTTATTTGACTAAAAAAAAGCTCTAAGTTAGTTTATTTTTCATTAAATATTGAAGATTTTTTTGATTTTATATCAATTGGTTATTTAAATTTAACATTTAACTTAAAACAAAGGGGGAGTAGCATGGGAAACAAGCCGATTGAGGCACTACTTGATGAACAGCGCCTTTTTGCACCACCTGAGGATTTTGTAAAAAATGCCAATGTGAAGGATGAAAAGATATATGAAGAAGGGAAGAATATCGAAGATTTTTGGGCAAAAGCGGCAGAAAATATCGACTGGTTTAAAAAATGGGATAAGGTTCTCGAATGGAATCCACCTTTTGCAAAGTGGTTTGTAGGCGGAAAGCTCAATGTTTCTTACAACTGTCTTGACAGGCATATAAAAACCCACCGCAAGAACAAAGCGGCTATAATTTGGGAGGGAGAACCCGGAGATGAAAAGGTCTATACCTATTGGGACCTTTACAGAGAAGTATGCAAATTTGCAAATGTGTTAAAGCAGTTTGGCGTAAAAAAAGGGGATAGAGTAACAATTTATATGCCTATGATTCCCGAACTTCCCATTGCGATGCTTGCATGTTGCAGAATAGGCGCTCCGCATAGTGTTGTCTTTGGAGGATTCAGCGCAGACTCTCTTGTGGAAAGAATCACAGATTCCGAATCGAAAATAGTTATCACAGCCGACGGAGGCTATAGGAGGGGCAGCGTCATTCCCCTTAAAAGAAATGTTGATGAAGCGCTTGAAAAATGTCCTTTCGTTGAAAATGTAATCGTTGTGAAGAGGGTAGGAGATGAGGCTAGAATCCATATGAAAGATGGAAGAGACCATTGGTGGATTGACCTGATGGACGAAGCAAAACCAGAATGCCCGGCTGAAGAGATGGATAGTGAGGATATGCTTTATATCCTTTATACAAGCGGCACCACTGGAAAGCCGAAGGGAATTGTCCATACAACAGGCGGTTATCTTGTTGGGACTACGCTTACATCAAAACTCATATTTGATTTGAAAGAAGAGGATACATACTGGTGCACGGCGGATATCGGTTGGGTAACAGGACATAGCTATATTGTTTATGGCATTCTTTCAAATGGCGCTACATCGGTTATGTATGAAGGCTCTCCTGATTATCCTGAAAAGGATCGATTTTGGGAAATAGTAGAAAAATACAATGTAAATATCCTATATACCGCGCCAACAGCGATAAGAACATTTATGAAGTGGGGAGAGGAATGGCCTAAGAAAAGAGACCTTTCATCCCTGCGCCTCTTAGGCACTGTGGGAGAACCAATAAATCCTGAAGCATGGATTTGGTATCACAAAAACATTGGCAATGAGAGATGCCCTATCGTTGATACTTGGTGGCAGACAGAAACCGGTATGATTTTGATTTCTCCTCTTCCGGGAATTGTAAAGACAAAACCCGGTTCAGCTACGAAACCTTTCCCTGGAATTGAAGCAAAAGTTCTCGATGATAACGGAAATGAAGTGCCTCCTGATGCAGGTGGATTTTTGGTCCTTACAAAGCCGTGGCCCGCTATGCTTAGGACAATTTACAAAGACCCCGAAAGATTCAAACAGCAGTATTGGTCAAAGTATGAAAACATCTATTTTACAGGCGATGGTGCAAAGAAAGACAAAGACGGCTATTTTTGGGTTATGGGAAGAGTGGATGATGTAATCAATGTTTCTGGACACCGTTTGAGCACTATGGAGATAGAAAGCGCACTTGTTGACCATAAGGCAGTTGCAGAATCAGCAGTTATCGGGAAAACCCATGAAGTGAAGGGACAGGCCGTTGCCGCTTTTGTGACTTTAAGGGAAGGTTTTGAAGCCACACAAGAAATGGAGAAGGAATTAAAGGAGCATGTGGCGAAAAAGATAGGCGCAATGGCAAGGCCGGAAGATGTGTTTTTTACTCATGAGCTTCCAAAGACAAGAAGTGGAAAGATAATGAGAAGACTTCTTCGCGATATTGCTGAAAGAAGAGCATTAGGCGATGTGACAACATTGGCAGACCCTACTGTTATAGAAAAACTCAAACAACAGTATGAGGAAGAATAAATTCAAAAGAAAAATTTCTATTTATGGGAAGTTCTTTATTTAGAGCTTCCCTTTTTATTTACTGCTAAAGGAAATAAAATTCTAATTTATATTGTATTTGTTGAGAAGATACCTGAAAGAGCGAAAACTTAAATTCAAAAGTTCAGCAGCTTTGGTTTTTTTCCCTCCCGTATTTTCAAGGGCTTTGAGAAGATATCTTTTCTCTATATTCATCATAATCTCTTCCAAATTTATACCTTGCGGGTTTATTTCAGGAAGTTGAAGTTCCGACACTTCATAAATATTTTTGCTCAAATTTGGATTCTTTATTTCTTCAGGCAGATAGTTAGGAGTAATTTCATTGTCCGGACAAAGGATTAAAAGCCTTTCGATGACATTTTCAAGCTCCCGAATATTGCCGGGCCAAGAATATTGTTTCATAAGGGATAGAGTATCAGGATGTAGGTTGGGTGCTTTCCGTCCATTTTCTTTCGAACATTTCTTGATGAAATATTCAACTAAATCTGGAATGTCATCGAGTCTTTTGCGCAGGGGAGGGACTGTTATTGGAAAAACATTCACTCTATAGAAAAGGTCTTCTCTAAATTTTCCTTCTTGGACCAATTTCTTCAAATCTTTATTTGTTGCTGAAACAATTCTTACATCGACCTTAATTCTTTTGTTGCCGCCAACTCGTTTAATTTCCATTTCCTGCAAGACTCTTAAAAGTTTTACTTGCGTTGATTGTGATGTTTCTCCTATTTCATCGAGAAAAAGAGTGCCTCCGTCAGCAATTTCAAAAAGCCCTTGTTGAGTTCTTATAGCATCTGTAAAGGCGCCCTTTTCATGTCCAAAAAGCTCGCTTTCAAGAAGTGTTTCCGTTAAAGCCCCACAATTTATTGACTCAAAAGGTTGGTTGGCTCGTTGGCTATTTTCATGAATTGCTCTTGCTACAAGTTCTTTGCCTGTACCGCTTTCTCCATAGATTAAAACTGTGCTGTTAGTCTTTGAAACCTTTTTTATCAATTCAAGAACATTTTTTATTTCCTTGGAATTGCCTATGATTTTATTTCTTGAACTTTCTTCTCGTTCGAAACGGCGCCTTAAGCGCACATTTTCTTTTTTGAGGGTATGTTTTTCGAGTGCTTTTCTTATTACAAGCTTGATTTGTTCGTTATTGAATGGTTTGCTAATGTAGTCGTAAGCACCTGCTTTCATTGCTTCTACTGCTGTTTCATGGGAAGCATAAGCGGTAATCATTATTACATCTGTATCAGGGGAAGTATTTTTTATATATTTTAAAATGTCTATTCCGCTGATACGAGGCATTTTGATATCGGTTATTACTATATCGAATAGTTCCTCTTTTAAAATTTTTAGCGCTTTTTCTCCATTTTGACATGTCGTTACATTGAATCCTTCCTGCTCGAGCATAATCTCCATAAATTCGAGAAGATTTTTTTCGTCATCGACGACCATAATTCTTGGCATTTCTTATCCCTTTTCTTTCTTATGATTTTAAAAAATTATTCTGCTATTGGAAGATAAATAAAAAACTTTGTTCCTTTTTCATTGGTTTCATCTATTTCAATTCTACCAAAATGTTCTTCTATTATACGATAAACGATTGCCAAGCCAAGTCCTGTACCGCCTTCCTTTGTTGTATAGAAGGGCGAAAAGATTTTTCCCATATCCTCTTTTTTAATGCCTTCCCCATCATCAGAGAAAGTTATTTTGGCAAAAGAACGATTTTTCCCTAATGAATGAGAATTGGTATTGTTTTCATCTTTCGATAGTGAAATTTCGACATTCCCTTCTTTTTCTATAGCTTCGATTGAATTGATCGAAAGATTCCACAACACCTGCTCGAGCTGTTTGCTATCAGCATTTATAAAAATCTTTTCATTATTTTGTTTAAAATTGAAATTTATTTTTTTATTAGTAAATTTTGGGCTGTTTTTGACAAGAGTGATAACATCTTCAATGATCTTTGCTGCGTCGCATTTTTCAAATTTAGGCTGGCCGGGACGGGCATATTGAAGAAAATTGTTTATTATATGGTCAAGCCTTTCAGATTCCTTGATACTGATGTCCATCAACTTTTTGTTTTTTCCATCGGTTTTGATTGTATCCTTCAGCATTTGTATTGAGCCGCTGATTGATGCCAATGGATTCCTAATTTCATGAGCCATTCCTGCAGCAACTTCGCCTATTGCCGCAAGACGGTCAGCCCTCTTCAAACTTTCTTCCATCCTTTTGACTTCAGTAATGTCTTCAAAATTTCCAATCATACCTGTATTATTTCCATCTTCATCTTTTAAAGGAAAAAGGGAAAAAGATATATTCTTTTTTGCTCCATTTATTAGCAATTCTATTTCCTCTGAAATTATGCCTGACGATGAATGAGAAAGTCTTTTCAAAGATTCTATGTAGGGTATAGTAGGAAGAATTTCGTTCCAATGTTTGCCTATTGCCGCATAGCTGTCAATTCCAAAGATTTTTTCTGCTGCAGCATTGAATGAAATTATTTTTCCGTTTAGATCAGTTGTAATTATACCATTGCTTAGACTTTGAAGAATATTTTCATTGAGTCTTTCTAGTTTTTTTAATGTCCCTTCCTTTTCCTCTAATTCTTGATGGGTTTTTTTTAGGTTTTCAAGCAGTACTCCAGCAAAGAATGCCACTAAATAAAATGCGGCAATAGATAAGAAAATTTTTAGAAACAACTCCCAAAAGGAGTAAGGTGTAATAGGATTTACATAGTAATCAGGGATTGGAAGAAGCTTGATTTTGTTAATCTGAAAGATACACATCGAAACAAAGAGAAGTGAAGATAAAGAAGCCGCTACAAAACTTCCCATCCTAAAGAGAACGATTCCTGCCATTATTATTGTTAGCGAGTATAGAAAGATAAAAGGGCTTTCAATTCCCCGCGTAAGATAAACTAAGACAGTATCAAAAATTAAATCGCCGATTATTTGGATATAAGCGAAGGCAACGACATTTTTTATGCGGTTGAGAAGAATTGAATAAATGATGGTTAAAAGGTAAGTAAAAATTATAAGGATATATAAAACTGATAGTAAGGG
>RFHX01000217.1 GCA_003695725.1 Candidatus Schekmanbacteria bacterium | reverse complement strand
TCATTATACTTTACAAAAAAAAAATTAATTTTTAAAAATAATGATGAATTCTACATTTGATAAATGATATGGAAAGTGCTGAAAAAAAATATAAGAATTTGAAAAGAATAATAAGTGAATATGGAAATCTTCTTGTTGCCTTCTCTGGAGGAGTAGACAGTACTTTTTTATTGAAGACAGCAAAAGATGTTTTAGGGGAAAATGTGATTGCAGTTTCCGCATTGTCGGAGACATATGTTCGTGAAGAGCTTGAAACAGCCAAAAAAATGGCAGAAAAAATAGGTGTAAAGCATATAATAATAGAATCGAAGGAAGTCGATATTCCACAATTTAGAGAAAATCCACCCGACCGTTGCTATTACTGTAAGTACGAACTTTTTTCTCTTCTTAAAAAGATTGCAGCTGAGAATGGAATCAGGTATGTGGCAGACGGCACTAATTACAATGATGTTAGAAATGACCATCGTCCCGGAATGAGGGCAGCGCAGGAGCTTGGAGTTGTCAGTCCTCTTTATGAAGCCAAATTGAATAAAGAGGAAATCCGTTATTTATCAAAAAATATTGGCTTGGAAACATGGAATAAGCCGGAAATGGCTTGTCTCTCATCACGTTTCCCTTATGGGACAGATATTACCCGTGAAAAACTTCAAACCATAGATGAAGCAGAACGTTTTTTGAGAGGTCTTGGTTTTAAACAGCTTCGTGTAAGACATCATGGCGATACAGCTCGAATCGAGATTGAACAAGAATCTTTGAAACGTTTTTCAGATGACAATATGCGGATATCTGTAGTTGATAAATTCAAGTCTCTTGGCTTTAAATATGTAGCTCTTGATCTTGAAGGATATAGACGCGGTAGTATGAATTGAGGATGATACGCTAATTGTTTTCAACAGCAAAATCATTGACAAATAATGTTTTTTTGTATTATAAGGTCTGACTTCTAAATTAATCGGCATTTTTGAATTTTCAAGAAATATATGGCATTTAAGTTGTTGAGAGGATGAAGTAAAAATAGTTGATGGATGGCGCAATCAATCTTTTTAAGCCTTCGGGCATCACATCGTTCAAGGCGACAGAGCAAGTAAAAAAAATAACAGGCGCTAAGAAGTGTGGTCACGGCGGCACTTTAGACCCTTTAGCTGAAGGGGTGCTTCCTATCTTTCTCAATAAAGCAACAAAGATAATTCCTTTTTTGAAAAATAGTGAAAAATCTTATGTGGCGACAATCAGGCTGGGAATTATTACAGATACGATGGACTCAGAAGGAAGAGTCATAGAGGAAGTTAGGGATTGTGAAATCCCGTCTATTGCAAAGGTGGAGGAGATAGTAAAAAACTTTGAAGGAGAAATTGAACAAAAGCCTCCAGTCTATTCGGCTGTAAAGTATAAAGGCCATAAACTATACGAATATGCTCGAAAGAATATTGCGGTTGATAGGAGAGCGAGAAGAGTAAAGATCAACAAGATCGATATAGTTTTTTATGAGTTTCCTTTTTTGAAAATAAATGTTATTTGTTCTTCTGGCACATATATAAGATCTTTGGCAGATGATATTGGAAGAATGCTTGGATGTGGAGGCCATATATCGAGTCTTTTGCGAACGAGGAGCGGTATGTTTACACTTGAAGACACAATTACATTGGAGGAATTGAAAAAGAGGAATGGCATAGATACAGATGATAAATATTTTAAAAAAGTAGATGAACTTCTCTCTGATTACAAAGAGGCACGCATACCTGATACTCTGAAAAGAAACTTGCTGAATGGTCTGCCCTTTTCGTCAGAGGATATAAAAGGGGTTAGCGATAAAATAAAAGAAAATGAATATCTTAAAGTGAAAGATTCCAATGATAAGATAATCGCAATTGTTCAAAGTGTTTCAAAAAAAAGCGCTACCGGTTCTGAAAAGAATTTTATTTTTAAAGTGAAAAGAGTTTTTAACTGAAGGAGGAAAAGAGTGGTTTTAACCAAAGAAAAAAAAGATGAAATAAAAGCAAAATTCAGGCTTCATGAAAATGACACGGGTTCACCCGAAGTCCAAATTGCCTTATTGACAGAAAGAATCAACTATTTGACAGAACATTTTAGAATTCACAAAAAAGACCATCACTCAAGACGGGGTCTTTTGAAACTTGTCAGCAAGAGACGGAAGCTTCTTGAATACCTAAAAAGGCGAAACTATGAAAGTTATATAAATGTTATTCGCCAATTAGGTATAAGAAAATAAAGACATTAGTATAAGGAAGAAAATTAAATGGTAAAGAAGCATATTGATTTGTACGGCACTCCATTCATTATGGAGACAGGTAAAGTTGCAAAACAGGCAAATGGCGCAGTTGTCGTCAGACAGGGAGATGTGGTAGTACTCGTTACAGCTGTAACATCGAAGAATGATAGAGAAGGAATAGATTTTCTTCCCTTTACGGTAGAATATCGTGAGAAAACCTATGCAGCAGGTAAAATTCCCGGTGGTTTTTTTAAACGTGAAGGGAGACCCAATGAGAAAGAGATTTTGACATCACGCCTCATTGACAGACCCTTAAGGCCTTTATTCCCAGATGGCTATAGAAAAGATATTCAAATAATAGCAAATGTTCTCTGTACAGATCAGGAAAATGATACTGATATAGCGGCTATGAATGGAGCGTCTGCTGCATTGTTGATTTCTGATATTCCTTTTACAACACCTGTTGCGGCCGTCAGAGTTGGTCTTATCGATGGGAAGATGAAGATTAATCCCACTTTTGATGAATTAGACAATAGCCTTATTGATATTGTTGTTGCCGGCACGAGGGATGCTGTCCTAATGGTTGAGGGTGAAAGTAGGGAAGTTTCAGAAGAGCAAATGCTTGAAGCAATCTTTTTTGGCCATGAAAATCTTTTACCATTGATCGAACTTCAAGAAGAGCTCAGAAAAGAAGTCGGTAAGCCCAAAAATGAAGTGCAGGATACAAAAAAATTTGAAATAGATTCTGTTATCAGGGAAAAAACAGAATCAGCTCTTAGCAGAGCAATAGCGGTAAGAGAAAAACTTGCAAGACAGGAAGCAGTTGAGAAGGTTTTCAATGATCTTTTAGAGGAGATAAATCCTGAGGAAGATCAAGTTTTGGAATTCAAAAGCGCATTTGAAAAAATGGAAAAGAGATGTGTACGAAAAATGATTTTAGATGATGCTGTGAGAGCAGATGGAAGAAAATATGATGAAATTAGGCCTATAAGCTGTGAGGTTGGGGTTCTTCCTCGAACACATGGTTCATCTCTCTTTACAAGAGGTGAAACACAGTCATTGAGTATCGTAACATTGGGTTCGGCAGATGACGAACAGAGAGTTGACGCTCTTGAAGGAGAAGAAAGAAAAGCATTTATGCTTCATTACAATTTTCCTCCCTTTTCAGTAGGTGAGGTGAGCAATCGTCTTGCAACAGGAAGAAGAGAGATAGGACACGGCAATCTTGCTGAAAGGGCGCTGAAAGCTGTTATGCCTGATTCAGAAAATTTTCCATATACTGTTCGTGTAGTATCGGAGATTTTAGAATCTAATGGTTCTTCCTCGATGGCGACAGTTTGCGCAGGTTCCCTTGCGCTTATGGATGCAGGTGTTCCAATAAGAAAAGCTGTGGCTGGCATAGCAATGGGGCTAATAAAAGAAGATGAGAAAACGGTTATTCTTTCAGACATCTTGGGTTTAGAAGACCATTGTGGAGATATGGATTTTAAAGTTGCCGGAACAAAGGATGGCATTACGGCATTCCAAATGGATGTAAAAATTTCAGGTGTAACAAAGGAGATCGTCAGCAGAGCACTTGAGCAAGCTAAAGCAGGACGCCTCTATATCCTTGAAAAAATGAATGAAACCATAGCTGAACCACGGTCCAGTATGTCTGAATATGCGCCTAAAATAGTCACTATTCACATAAATCCTTCCAAGATTGGCGAAGTTATAGGACCTGGAGGTAAAAATATACGCAGTATCATAGAAGAAACAGGCGCAAAGATAGATATTGAAGACGACGGCAGGGTGAATGTTTCAGCTGTTGATTCTGCTTCAGCGGACAAGGCAATCGAAATCATAAAGCATATGACCGAAGAGCCAGAAATAGGCAAAATTTACAACGGCAAAGTAAAAAAGATAGTAGATTTTGGCGCATTTGTGGAAATTCTTCCAAATACGGAAGGTTTAGTCCATATTTCGGAATTGTGCGACTATCGAGTAAAAGCAGTTAGAGATGTCCTCAAAGAGGGGGACATAGTTCCTGTCAAACTCATAGATATAGATAGGGAAAATAGGCTTAGGTTAAGCCGTAAGGAAGCTCTCCGCTCAATTGGAAAAGAAAAAAAATAGTTCCTATCATAAAATGTTTTTTAGAAAATATCTCCCCGGAGGGGCAACACTTGTCGCAGAATATGTTCCCTATGTAAGATCCGTCTCAGTGGGCGTGTGGATTAATTTTGGTTCCCGAGACGAGCCGGAAAAATATAATGGTTTGTCTCATTTCATTGAACATTTGCTTTTCAAAGGCACAGCAAAACGCACTGCAAAGGATATTGCAACAGTAATAGACAGAATTGGTGGTTATTGTGATGCCTTTACAAGCAGGGAATATACCTGTTTCTATATTCAATCGGTTGATTCACATATTGAAACTTTATTTGAACTTCTTTCAGATATTCTGTTAAACTCATCTTTTTCACTTCAAGAATTCAAACGAGAAAAAAAAGTAATTATCGAAGAAATAAAAATGACTTCAGATATTCCTGATGAAGACCTATTCGACATTTTTTTCAAAACTATCTTTGCTAATCATCCTTTGGGCACTCGCGGAGAGCGCCGCGCAGGCCGCCGAGAAAGCCGGCGCCTGAGCCGGGCGAGGTCCGGCATCCGTCTTCGGGACCGTGGAAGCGGCGCGGTCCCGAACGCCGCCGCC
>RFHX01000216.1 GCA_003695725.1 Candidatus Schekmanbacteria bacterium | reverse complement strand
TTCCAACACAGAGAGATCCATATACTTTAAGCACCAGCATATTTGTTGCAATATTAGGTGCAGAAGGTTTTTTTGCCTTTGCTGATCTATTAAAGATTCGAAAACCTGTTGCTATGTTTACAGTTATGTTTTGTCTTCTTTTTATGCTGTCAAGCTATTCTATCCTCATTAAACCTTTTAAGAATCTAATAGATAATTTTCCTCCTTTTATAATAGGGATACAAAATGAATTACCTGATCAATGCATTATAATTTCTAATTCTGACTGGGCTTTTGGTGCAAACTTCTACCTTTCAGGAGATGTAGATAATGGGAAATGTATTGGTGCAAAAGATATTAATGCTGAAAAATTGAAAGAATGTTTTAACAAAAAGAAAAATGTTTTTCTTCTTGATATTCATGACCTTCCCAATCCTTTAACAGATTTTCTCAAAGGAATATTCCCGAAAAAATATATTAAATCTTTTGAAAGGCAGTCTGTTAAAAAGTATCTTAAAAGCAAATATTCTTTTATTCGATTTAAGAAGTTAAAAAAGGGACTCTATCCTATTTATCAGATTCTTCCAAAACAAGGTATTATTTAACTCATTGAATTTATTCAAACAACTCATTTGACGATTGTAATTCTCTGATTGTGCAATGTAATATGTTTTATAGAATCAAAGCAAAATAAAAAATTTAGAAAATGAGTTTATCTATTAAATTAGATTTAGATTAGGAGATGATTCCCAGTGAAAGCTTCCTTTTATGGTTTGCTCCTTTATATCCTTCTCTTTGTGTTTAAACCTGCAGATCATATTCCATCTCTTAAACCATTTCGGCTTGCTCTTGTTGTATCAATATTAGTGCTCTTGTTTGTCATAATTTCCGGAAGATTCAAGCTTTCAAAGGGGCTTATACCCTATTTAATGTTTGTCTATTTTGTTTTGTCTTTCTTTTCTCTCATCAATTCATCCTATACGCAGTTCAGTAATATTTCAATTGTCTTTCTATTGAAGCCGGTTATCCTTTTCTACCTGATATGCTGTGTTCTGGATAATGAGGAAAAGATAATGAAATTTATCAAAGTTTTCACTTTTGCGATTTTCATAGATTTGTTTATATCAATTCTTATCTTCAGAAGTGGTCAGCTTGGATATCGTTTAATTTCTTTTTTTCAGGGTATTGGCGCCGATACAAATGAATACGGGATGCATATTTTAATGATTATTCCATTCTTGGTATATTTTATTGAAACTGAAAAAAATCTTCCGAAAAAGCTCTTCTACATTTTCTTTATCCTTTTGTCCGGTTATGCCATGGTAAGGACTTATTCACGGGGCAGCACTCTTTCTGCAGGTGTTCTTTTTCTGATGTTTGGATGGATAAGACGAAAAGATAAAAAGTTTATTTTTGCTATGGTAATTATTCTGATCTGTATTTTACTGGTGACTCCACAAAAGTTTTGGAATCGACTGAGCACGATCACTGCTGATCCAACGCGTGCTGATGGTTCAATCAACGCGCGCATAGCGGCATTGAAGCATGGATTGGAATTGATTAAAGAAAATCTTTTTTTTGGTATTGGTTTTGGCGCCTTTAGATTTGCAAGTATGCGTGTTGTCGCATTTGGTGAAGATACAAGCCACATTGCCCATAATACCTATCTTGAAATTGCTGTTGAAACAGGAATTATAAATTTGATAGTTTTTTTGTTAATTATAATATTGGCGATAAGAACATGTTTGTCTAATATGAAAAAACTATCACATTACGAAGGGAGCATTGATTTAAAGAATATGAATCAGGCACTTCTTATGTCCCTTATCGTTTTCTGTATCTGTGTAATATTCCTTTCAATGAGATTTGACAGATTTTTCTATATAGTACTTGCTCTTATACTTTGTATCCAAGATAGAGCAATAGAATTAGAAAAGAAGAATGAGGAGAGGGAATTATCAAAGTTATGAAAAAAATAAAAGTTCTTCATCTTCTTTCGTCTTTAAATATCGGCGGGAGGGAAAAAGTTGCTATCGATATCGTCAACAATCTCGACAGAGAAAAGTTTCTTCCCTTTTTAATGTCACTCAGGCCAAAGGGGACTATGCAAAAGAAAGTAAAAGAAGATGTCAAAATAATTACATATAATAAGTCTGATAAACTTGACTTTGGCGCATATAGAAGAATCTCGAATGTCCTCAAAGAGAACCAAATTGATATACTGCACACACATAATCCCGGAGGTTTTTTATATGGCTTTATAGGAGGGAAATTGGCAGGTGTAAAAACAATCGTAAATACAGAGCATGGATTTGAATATAATATCAATTTTAAAAAAAGGTTGGCAGAGTCATTTTGTAGAAGATTTACGACTCTTACGATAGCAGTAAGCGAAGATGTAAAAAAGCGGCTTGGAGCTTCTGGAATGATTCGTGTGCTTCATAATGGCATAATTATAGATGAAAAAGATTATAGCAGTGAAAAAGAGAAGATAAGAAGAAGTATAGGGGTAATGGAGGATGAAGTTTTAATCGGCTGTGTAGCGCGCCTTGCTTATGTAAAGAACCATAGATGTCTTTTCAGGGCTTTCAAAATCGCGTCAGACATTAATCCTAAGCTTAAACTTTTGATTGTTGGAGATGGTTACTTAAAAGAGAATCTCCTGTCATTGAGAGAGGAGCTTTCACTTCGAAACAAAATTATATTTTATGGAGAAACAGATAATGTATCTAAGGTTCTTAATGCATTGGACATTTTCGCATTGACCTCTGTTTATGAAGGCATTTCTATTACCATTCTTGAAGCTATGGCTTGCGGGTTGCCTGTGGTCGCAACGAAGGTTGGAGGGAATCCTGATGTGATAGAAGATGGTAAAAGCGGGATTCTTGCTGAAAATGGCAATGAAAAAGAAATTGCAGAAGCATTTTTAGTCCTTGCCAAAAACAAAGAGCTGCGAATCAATTTTGGATGCACCGGCAGAAAGATTGTCTATGAAAGGTTCAATTTTAAGAATACTCTTCAAGAAATTGAGAATATTTATTTAAATTCTTTCAAATAATATGCTTAAAAAATTTCAAATGATTTCTTATTTTATTTCGAAAGCTGTGTTTAAATCACTCCACATCGACATAATGTCGGGTTCCAAATTGTCAGATGTCCTAATACGAATGTAATATAACCCCTTCTCTTTGAGATATATCGAAGGAATCATAGCACAGTTTTTTGATGACTCGATAATTCCGCTGTCATAGAGATTTTCAGAATCGAAGCTATTCGTTCTGTCAATCTGTATCTGAAAATGTGTTTGATAATTATCATAGCCATAGTTATTGTCAGGGTCTTTAAACTGCCAGCAGACATAGACATTTTTGGAATCTGTTGAAAATGCAGGAACAAAATCAGATGAGCTTCCTGATGGCAGATATTCAGCATAGCCCATATCGCGCCTGCTTCCGGGGTCATCTTTGTAAACTGGAAATGAGGGGTCTCCTGCATCTATACAGGGACTTGCAGGCAGCAGAGTAAAATCACCTGATTTTGGATCTTTAAAAAGTGGATCTTTGAATATATTGCCTTCTCCTTTTATATCTTTTCTCTTTTTTCCCTCAGGGGCGCTATCATCATTCATTGGAAACTTGACTCTATGAATACAATTGTAATCTATGTTGATTGCAGGACCTTTGTCTTCATCTGCCGTATAAGTATTGAAAACTGCCCTTATCCCAAAAATTGCATTGGAGATAATATTGTTTCTAATATCAAGTTCAAACCCTGAAGCATTGATTCCTGCCCTTCCTGTACCAAGAATATTGAAAATCGTGTTGTTATAAATTACTACATTATTTGACCTCCAAATCATAATTCCGTCGTGAGCAGAAATATTGTAAATAAGGTTGTTTTCAATGCGTGTCCCGAAAGCGTCATAGTTATATATGGCAGAGCCGATACTGAGACCTGTTGCTGTAATTGAATCATGGATGACATTGTTTTTTATTACACAACCAACTGCCTCACCACCAACATAGATACCTCCATATGTGTATTTGGAGACATCATTTCCAATGACTTCAACGCCCGTGTGCCGCCTTAATTCTATTGCACCTATTCCAATACCAGTGTTTTCTATTACATTGTTGATTATTCTGCTGTTTGCGCCCCATTCCTGGAATCTCACTGCCGTTTTGCCGCAGTTATTGAAGTAGTTGTCCTCTACAATTATATTGAAGGCTCTTTGAAGATTTATTCCTCCCCTTGTCTGATTTTGAAATTTGAAACCTTTGATTATTACATAACTTATTCCTGAAGTTTTTATTACATTGAAGCCCCAGTCCAATCCTGTGCCGTCGATAATAACATCTTCTCCCTCTGCAGCCATAAAAGTTATAGGTGCGCCTTTCAATCCGCTGTTCGGTTGTATTTGTTCATTGTAAGTGCCTGCGTGAACGATTACAGTGTCTCCGGGTCCTGCAAGAGATGCCGCATATGTGATTGTTTTAAACGGTTTGTCTTCTTTCCCGCTATTGCTGTCACTTCCTGTCACAGCAACATGATAGATTCTTCCTTTTTTACCAAAGAAGAACGACATTAGTGGAAATGCCTTGCTTCTTTTGAGAGGTGCCTGTTGAAAGACAAAAATTTCTTTTTTCTTTGTGTCAAGAGTTGAGTAAAAGGAGAGAATAGGTGCTGATGGAAGCATATTTATCCTGTAATAAAGAAAATCAGACCATTTACTCCAATAAACTCCATCAAATACGCGAAAGTGTATTCTATTAAGTGCTCCCCGCGTTGCTGTAATTCCGAATCCGTCATTTGTGCCGATTGGTGTTCTTTTCTCTGAACCATTGTATATATTTGAATGAACGAGCGCTTCAGGGGCGGCTACTATTCGTCCTGAATATTGAGCATTCTTATCGGCGCCGGGCTGATAGTAGCCATGAATGGAAAATTTTGAAGGATCCGGCTCTTTTATGTAATTCTGATATTCCCATCCTTTTTGAGTATCGCCGTCAGGATCACGGAACTTCCATCTATATACGCCTCCATGATTATATGTTAGAGGTACTTGTACAGGTTTGTCTTTCGATGATTTCATACCATTTATTGTTATATCAAAGGGTGGTTCAGGTGAGTGAACAGGATCATAGAGATCTAAAAGAGCATTATCCTTCATTTGCTGGTCAGTTAGAGCATAAGAATTGAGACCAAAAAGCAATATTAAAACTAAACAAGATATTATAAGTTTACTTCTTTCTTTTTTTCTTATCTTCATTTTTGTCTCCTATTTTGGAC
>RFHX01000215.1 GCA_003695725.1 Candidatus Schekmanbacteria bacterium | reverse complement strand
CCATAGACTGCCGCAATAACGATATTTTTTGAAAAATCTATATTTTTGTTTTTTGGAGGCGTTATTTCATTGGAATGTATCCTCTTATGGAAGTTATCTAAATCTGTCTGATTATCGAATACATAGAAGGACATTTCATTGTCTTTAATTCCTCCGTAGTAGCCCTTTTCGATTAAGATAAGCTTAATATCCTTATTGGTACTTGAATTTCTATTTACCTTTGATGAGCATGAGAAGATAAAAAATCCACCAACGATAAAAGAGAAAGCCAAAAATAAAATGAGTGAAGATTTATTTATTCTTACCATTTAAAAGCTTGAATCCTTCCATTCCTAATCCTGATTCTTTTCTTTGAAAACTCAAATCCTCTTCAATGGGGAAATCGATGTCCGTAATATCATCTCCATTATCAATAAAAACTGGTATTGGCTGATCGCTTGTAGGATAAAATCCACATGCTTCCCCTTCATCGCATATCAAAAAGTCATTGTCTCTGTCTGTGCCAGCAACAATATAGTAGCTTCCTTTTGGAAGATTGGTCAAAGAAAATGAATAACTCTTTGAAAAGTCCGTTTCTGCTTCTTTTGTAGAGTTGAAAGTTGTTGCATCAATTGCAAGGATAAATATTTTACCTATGTCTCTACTGTTGGTAGATTTGCCTACCTGCATCGATACTGCTATTGTTGCATTGCCTGCGTCAGTAGTAATAGTTATGGTGTCAAGATACTTGCCATCTTCAAGTCCGCTTCGGGAAACTGAAATATTATAGACAATGGTTTCTCCGGGTGAAAGAGTGCCAGTAATTGTATTTGTTGAAGTAATAGTCAGCCAATCTTCATTCTTTGTGATGCTTGTTATTGTCAAGTCTGCAGTGCCTGTATTGCTTATTGTAAACTTTGCACTCTTGTTTGAAGTGCCAAACTTTATTTCATTGGCTGAAACAGAAAGGATTGGAGAATTGGTAACAGGTGTGCCGGCTTCCTCTATTGCTTTTTTTACTGCTTTTGCGGCATTTATCAGACCATAACCATAGAATTGGTCCCAACCGGGAGAACCCAAGTCAGTGGCAGTTTCAGTCAAAATTGTTTTAATTTCTGAAGGTGTCAGTTTAGAGAGTCCTTTTTCTAAGCGTGCCGCCTGCATAAGTGCAACAACGCCTGCCACATGGGGAGCTGCCATTGATGTGCCCTGATAGTAGACATATCCTTTATTTCCATCATCATCATCAATAGTACTTAACACACCGTCAGGATAACCGTCATTGTTGTTGTCTGCCCCTGTATCGCCTCCGGGAGCGGCAATCGTTATTTTGCTTCCATAGTTTGAGTAGAAGGCTCGTTCAAGATTAAAATCAACTGCCGACACAGAGATGACATTGTCGTAAGATGCAGGATAACTCGGGACAGAGCTGTTTTCATTTCCTGCTGCGGCAACTATTGTAACACCTGCGTCGATTGCCGCCTGCACTGCATCGTTCATCGTCTGTGAAAAACCGGGTCCTCCCAAACTCATATTTATGACATCTGCTTTTTGTTCTGGAACCTTCCCTGAGTCATTGGATAGCCCTGCGGCATATCTGATTGCTTGGGAAATATCATAGCTTGTGCCTCCATTTTTCCCGAGGGCGCGAAGAGACATTATTTTTCCTTTCCAATTTATTCCGGCGACACCGATTGAGTTGTCCGTTGATGCAGCAATTGTGCCTGCTACATGTGTGCCGTGGAAAGAGCTTGGTTTCCCTTTTTGAGGATTCCCATCGCCGGGATCTCTTGGATTTGAGTCCAATCCATCTCCATCACCTGCATTGGAAGGATCGCTGATAAAATCGTAGCCTTTGCCTTTTATGAGTTTATCCTTGAGGTCGGGATGTTTAGGAGATATTCCAGTATCGATTACAGCAATAATGATATTGTCATCTCCTGTCGTAATATCCCATGCTTCAGGCAGATGAATTGCTTTGTAGTGCCACTGTCTATCATAAAATTCATCATTTGGCACGGTTAAAGGCTTGTAGATATAGTTTGGTTCTGCGTAAATGACATTTTTGTCTTTTTTCAACTCTTCAATCTTTTTAAGTGTTTGTGCCTTTTCATATTCACTGTACGAAGAAATCTTTGCTGCTGCAGAGGGCTTTTGAATATTGAATTTTATGAGTTTAATTCTGCTTTTTTTATTGGGGCTTAAAATCTTATAGCGCTTGTCATCATTATTTTCATTGGTGATTTTGAATTTCACTATTGCTTCACCGGGAACAAAATCGGCTTTTAAATCTTCTTTCTTTTTTGTGGAAGAAAGACTTTGTCCATAGTTAATATAATCGATGTTTAGTTGATAACTTCCTTCCCCTGAATATGCGCTTACTCCTACATAAACTGTATATGTTATGGATGCTGTACAGGGATAAAATGAAAAGGGTGTACATGGTTCGTAGCTTAAGGATTCATTACTGCTTCCAGAGTTGTTGGAGATTCCTAAGGTTTCTCCCCAACCGTCAAAAAGATAAAGATCAAGGTCAGCACTTGATCTACTTCTGAGTGTAATTGATATGGGATATGAAGTATCTATCTGATAGAAGTCATGAACAGTTGCATTTTGCAGGCTAAGTTCAGTCCCTTTGTCACTATCAGCCGCTTTACCGAAAACAGAAACTGGAAGTGCTTTAATCTTCTGTGCTGTATCAAGACCGTTGTTTGGTTCGATTTCATTTATGGCATTGAAGTCGGGCACAATGATAGTGCCTGATAGATTTCCTTTTTCCCTGCCTTTTTTAGTAATTGAAATTGAATATCTGCCATATAGATTTGTTCCTATGCTGTTGGCATAGATGATATAAATGCCTCTTTTTGGAAGTTTATATGTAATAAGGGCATTGAAATTATTTCCGCTGTCATTGTCTTGGGCAAGGAGTTTTAAGGAGCGTCCTCTTTTTCTAAAAAGAAAAAGGTAGCTGTCAACTTCATTAGATGTCATTTCAATGGTTATGGTTTTGCTTTTGTTTGCAAAGTATTTGTATTTATCATAAGGTGTGCCGTCCGCATACTTGCGGTCGGATTTCGTCAACCTTTTATTGAGGGTTTGCCCGGTTTTTATGCGAATGGTTTTTTTCTTGCTTGCTCTTTTCCTAACAGGTTTAAGGGTGTTGTTTTTTATGGTATATTGAGCTTCAATTGTTTGAAATGGGGAGTAGAAAATGCTGATTAAGAGGAAA
This sequence comes from Candidatus Schekmanbacteria bacterium, assembly GCA_003695725.1. Lineage (NCBI taxonomy): Bacteria > Candidatus Schekmaniibacteriota > Candidatus Schekmanbacteria bacterium. The sequence goes on along the minus strand of RFHX01000215.1, from coordinate 2,361 downwards.
ATAAAAAAAACGATTTTGAATGTTTTTTTTTCTTGCATTCTATATGGCTTTGGATTTATAAATTTATTTTAATAATAAAGGTTTATCAATATTCTAAATTTAAAATAATAAAGTAGTTAGGTCAAAACAAAAAGTTACGATAAGCGATGGCACATTTCAATGAATTTTTTCTTAAAATTTTCATTATGAAATAATTCATTTTCAAAATTTTGATTTTTTGAAAGGAATAAATTTATGAGAGGAGGTGAAGGAGAAAGGTCGATGAAGGTTAAAACAATTAAAAGAGAGGAGGTCGTTATGAGGGATTTATTTTCAAAAAAACTGCTAATCATAATTTTAGCGATGTTTGTTGCCTTATCAGGTGCCTTCATTTTGGAAGGTAAGGCAGATGCCGCAAAAAAACCAAAGATTACTAAGATTTCACCCAAGAGTGGAAAACAGGGGGCAAGTGTAATAGTTAAAATCAAAGGAAAAAATTTCAGCAAATCAAAAAAGAAAAACAAAGTTATCGTGTCAGGCGGAGATATTTCCGTAAAAGTTATTTCTGCATCAAAAAAATTGATTAAAGCAAGATTTAAGATTTCGTCTTCAGCTGATGTTTCGAAAAGAAAGGTATATGTTAAAGTTGGAAAGAAGAAATCGAACAAAAAACCCTTCAAGGTTAAAGCTGCGGCAGGCATAAGCGGAAAGGTAACCGACCCATCAGGAGCGGCTGTATCTGATGCAAAGGTTGTATTTGTACCTGCTGGTGATATTGAAGGAATTTCTTCTGTCCAACCCCTTGAAGATTTGGCAAATCAAGCAGACAGCAAAGGCTATGTGACAGCAACAACGGATTCTAACGGAAAATACACTGCTTCAGGATTAACATCTGATACAGATTATTTTGTTTGTGTCTTACCCTCTGATTCAGACCATCTGCCCGGCGGCGATGTGTCAAGAGAGGCATTTACCTATTCAGGCGGAGCTCAAACTATAGATATAGAGATTTCTCAGGTACAGAGCTCTTCCGCAACCTATATTGGGTCTGAGAAATGTCTGGTTTGTCATTCAAAAACATCTTTGAAGAAAACCTTGCACTTCTTAGGGTTGAGAGAACCGGGTAATCCTAACGACTTGCAAGACCTTTCCAATTTTCCAAATGCCGACAAGACTCTTGATGAGTTTACTGTAACAGGAACAGTTCTCTATTTTGTTCCAAAAACAGGTGGTGGCTATACCATTTCAAAAGACTCGAATGACAGCAGCAGCGCTGATTTTTCTGCAACTCTCAAAAAGAGTGGAAGCTCAGCTCCATATACATATACTGTAACATTGACGGATATTGCCGGAACATCTGGATCGAAGGACTACAATGTTGAGGTTACATATGGCGGTGAAGGCCTCTGGAAGATGAGGTTTATCACAAAGGGTGCTGATGGACACTACTATTTACTCCCGCTTCAGCACAATGAAAAGAATGACGAATGGGTTGATTACCACGGCGACAGATGGTATTCATCAGGATCAGGGCTTACTGAGCCTGCTCCTGAAAAATCCTTCAATGTCAACTGCTCCGGATGTCACGGTGGAACAGGTGTAAAACTTGGAAATGGCGGACTCTTTGAACATCAGTTTGCTCCACAATCAGATGGAATCGACAATGAGGAATGGAACATTGGCTGTGAAAAATGCCATGGTCCGGGTTCAGAACATCAGTCTGCTGGTGGACAGGGCAAGAAGATCGTTATGCCCGAAGATCTGACGGCAGGAAGATTTGCAATGATTTGCGGCACCTGCCATCAGAGAGGTGAAGGAGAAGGCGTCCTCGATGAGAGCGGCAACAAGACAGAATTTGCTTCAGTCGGAGATCTTACGAAAGGTGAGGACATAACTGTATTTCGCCCGGGAATGTCGCCTGCATCATTCTATGGCACAAGTGACGGTACCGGAATCCTGCCTTTTGAGGTAATTACAGCAACGACTACTGCATACTATAGCCCAATCAACTATGCAACTGATAGCAAACATAGCTGGCAGGATAAGCAGTATGGCGCTGAATTCAACCATTCAAAGGGTCACCATCAGCAGTATTTCGATATAGTGAGAGAAAAGATGTTCAAGAACGACAGAGAGCTTGTTGTTTGTGCTGATTGTCATGATGCCCACGGCTCAGACGAAGAACATCAGCTTGTTTATAATGCTGATAATAATGCAATGTGTCTTGAATGCCACAATGGTACCGATATGAACAGAGACAAAACAAAACATCCTGCCAACTTCCAGAATATCACAAGAGCAATGGTCGATGCACTGCAGTCGGACGGCACCGTTGACGATGTAATAAAGAGCGATGTTGAAGACCATATGAAGACATGGGCT
>RFHX01000214.1 GCA_003695725.1 Candidatus Schekmanbacteria bacterium | reverse complement strand
GACTAATATGGCTTTTTTGAATATAAGAAAATATTAAATATTTAGCGTATTATAAGTATTTCCAGAATGACTTTCCGATAGCCATTGCATTTCTTTGGAACAACACAAAAGTTATTATAGCATAAGTATATAATTCGGAAAAAGTTGTTCTTAAATTTAAGATAGGAGAGTGAATTTGATAAAAAATACTAAATTATTTTTTTATATTTTAATTTCATTTTTAATTTCTTTATCAATTTTCTCCTGTAATAAAAAAAGTAGTGTCAAGAAGGATTATTTAATAGTAGCATTTGAGAGCGCTCCTATAACGATGGACCCTCGTTTGGCAACCGATGTACAATCTTCGCGGCTAACTGAACTGCTTTTTAACGGATTAGTAAAATTTGATAAAAATTTGAGAATCGTTCCTGACCTTTGTAAAAACTGGGAAATGATAAATGATAAAACTTTTCGTTTTTATCTCAGGGAAGGAGTCAAGTTTCATAGCGGCGAGATTTTAACTGCTGATGATGTTGTTTACACCTTCAAAACAGTTATGTCTGAGAATTTAAAATCTCCTCTTCGGGGTGCATATGATTTTTTGGATCATATTGAAGCAGTTGATTCACATACCGTTGACTTTTATCTTTCATATCCTTATGCGCCATTTTTGACAGCAATGACTTTGGGCATAGTTCCCAAAAGATATGCAGAAAAAGTTGGTGAAAAGTTTGGAGAAATGCCTTCCGGTACAGGTCCATTTGTTTTTGATTCAATGAAGAGAGAGCGCGAAATTAAGCTGAAAGCAAACCCTGACTATTTTGAAGAGGGAACACCCAAAATAGACGGAATAATTGTTAAAATAATTCGAGATGAGTCTGTCAGAGCGCTGCAAATGGAGAATGGCGATATCAATTTTTGTGAGAATGCTTTTTCACCTGACACATTGGAACGATTCAGGCGAAATAAAAATCTGATTGTATTAAAAGATAAAGGAACAGATTATTATTACTTGGGCATAAATATGAGAGACCCAATACTGAGAAATCTTGCTGTCAGAAGAGCTATTGCTTATGGTATCGACCGCTCTTCCATAATAAAGAATTTTGAAAAAAATAATGTCATTATTGCCAAGGGATTATTGCCAAAAGACCATTGGGCATATGAAGATGATGTAAATGTGTACGAATATAATCCATTGCTTGCAAAAAAACTCTTGGATGAAGCCGGTTTCACCGATCCTGATGGTGATGGGCCTAAGATGCGTTTTAATCTTACTTATAAAACTACATTTGAAGAGCGAAGCAGAAAATTTGCCGAGATTTTTCAGGAACAGATGAGAAAGATAGGTATTGGCATAAATATTAAAATGTATGAATGGGCAACTTTTTACAATGATATAAAAGAAGGAAATTTCCAGCTTTTTCGGCTCAAATGGGTTGGCGTTACAGACCCTGACCACTATTATGAGATATTCAATTCTAAAAGGATTCCACCTGTGGGGAAAAATCGTGGATTTTACAGCAATCCTGAAATTGACCGCTTGACAGAGGAAGGCAGAAGGACATTTGATTTGAAAAAGAGAAAAACTATTTACAGCAAAATTCAGAAAATAGTTGCCAAAGAGCTTCCCTACATAAGCTTGTGGCATGGAATGAATAATGCAGTCCTAACTAAAAATGTTAAGGGTTTTTTGTTGTTTCCAAGAGGAGAATTTGAAAGTTTAAAGAATGTCTATTTTGTAAAAGAAAAAAATTTTAATTAACGTAAAAATTGTTTATAAAGATGCGCCAGATAAAAAATATTGAACAACTATAGAAGATGGAAAAGTATATAGAAAAAGCAAATACTTTAATTGAAGCTATTCCCTATATGAGGGAGTTTAGTGGAGAGACTTTTGTAATCAAGTATGGCGGAAGCGCTATGCTAAATGAAGAGCTCAAAGAAAACTTTGCTCTCGATGTAATTCTGCTGAAATATCTTGGCATCAATCCTGTGATTGTCCATGGCGGCGGTCCTCAGATTGGAGAATTTCTCAAAAAACTTGGGAAAGAGAGCTCTTTCGTTTCAGGACATAGGGTTACTGATAGTGAGACTATGACGATAGTTGAAATGGTGCTTGGAGGCACAATAAATAAAGAAATCGTATCACTCATAAATAGACATGGGGGGCGTGCTATAGGATTGACAGGTAAGGACGGCAATCTTTTGAAAGCGAAAAAGATAATGATTCACAATTCAGAGATTCTGGAAAATAATGCTGAAAAAGTTGTAGATTTAGGAAGAGTAGGCGAAATCACTAATGTTTACCCTGATGTCATACTTGAGCTCGATAGAAGATTTATTCCAGTTATAGCGCCGATCGGGGTGGATAAAGATGGGAATTCGCTGAATATCAATGCTGATATTGCCGCAGGCGCCATTGCAGGGGCGCTGAAAGCGAGAAAATTCGTTGCATTGACTGATACAGAAGGAATTCTCGATGAAAATGGCAAGCTTGTTTCCTCTGCAAATGAAAGCAAGATAAATGATATGGTTGAAAGAGGAATTATCAAGGGTGGTATGCTTCCAAAAGTTAAATGTTGTCTCAAGGCGATTAAAGAGGGAGTCAAAAAAGTACATATAATAGACGGACGAATCAAACATGCACTCCTTCTTGAAATATTTACTCAAAAGGGAATTGGCACAGAAATAATTGCAGATTAAATTGTTAACTTCAATAATGTCAATGGGCTATGGGAAAGTTTCTTATTGTTGCAATTGGCTTGGTTTTGATTATTGAAGGATTGCCATATTTTTGTTTCCCGGAAGGTATGAAAAAAGCGGCATCTATGATACAAGATATAGATTCACGAAATTTGCGTGTTTTTGGAATAATTGCTATGTTATTAGGACTCTTGCTTATATACTATGGAAGAGGATTTTTTGGCTGATTAAAAAATTTCTTTTTTTGTGAGTAAAACAGATGCCTTCATTTGATATTGTAAGCAGAATAGATTTGCAGGAAGTTGATAATGCAGTAAATATGACAAAGAAGGAACTTCTCAATCGTTACGATTTTCGCGGCATCAAAACAATCATAGAGTTTGATAAAAAGGAAAAAGAGATTCGTCTTGGCACTTCTGACAAAATGAAGGCAGAAGCAATTGCTGATACATTGAGAATGAAGGCATCGAAAAGAGGTATTGACTTGAAAGCATTCAGTTTTGGCCCCATACAGGAAGGACTTGGAGGCAATGTAAAACAAGTTATCAAGATAAAGGAAGGGATAGATAAGGATAGCGCTAAAAAAATTGTGAAGATGATAAAAGATACAAAATTGAAAGTTCAAGCGCAGATACAAGATAATCAGGTCCGGGTAAGCGGTAAGAAAATTGATGATTTACAGGAAATAATCCGATTAATTAAAAATGCAAACCTTGATATGGCGTTGCAATATGTGAATTTAAAAAGATAAAGTCAATGGATTGGAAGGAAAAATATAAACCTGCAGTTCCCAAAAGATATTTGCTTCTATTAGCAGGGGCATTATGGCTTTTTGCAGGGCTTTTGCTCTCAACTATAGGGTTGTTTTGGATATTTCCAGTGAAACACAAGTTGGTATTTTGGCTTATGCCGTTTGCAGTTGTCTTGGGTTTTATCAAGGGTAAGTTTGTTCTGTACAAGGCGGCAAACAGAGCTGTTGAAAGGATTTATGGCCATCCTGAAAGGGCGTGTTTTGGAAGTATGTTTTCATGGAAGACATGGCTTGTCATTGCCTGTATGATGTCAATGGGACAAATTTTACGAAGTCTTCCATATCCCCACGATTATTTGGGATTAATCTATATTCTTATAGGCCCTGCACTTGCCACATCTTCACTGGTTTATTGGAAGAACTTTTTTGACTATCAGGAATCTACAGCAGAAGATATTGGATAAAAGAGATATCTTTATCACTTTGAGCGAATTACAAGTTGCTATTCCCTCTTATGCCTTTTGCACCAGAATTGATTACTTCCTGTCTTTTCTCGTTTTATCGAGATAGGATTTAAAGAGCCCCTTGATTTCGTCCATTTTATCCTTTGATATGCTTACTCTTATGTTTTCTGCAAAGCAATCGAGTTCCACAAGAGCATTTGCAGTTGCATCTTGAATTCCAATACCAGCGAGGCGCTGTGCAAAACTCATATTTAACACTTTGATATCGTCATAAATATTTGAGAGATATTTCATATCCCAATCAGGTTTTTCTCCCTCTTTGTATAGAAAATATTGCGCCATAAGATACATACTCATTGCTCTGTATTTCGTTTCTTCAATTGTCGAAAAGGGTAAATGAAATCTAACCATCGGTTTTAGTTTATCCATTATAGGACATCCGCTTGTTACCATATAAATGCCAATGAGCGAACTGATGCCCTGTTGAAGACTTGTTTTTTTGACAAAATTGCGAGCATCTGTTTTTATGTATAGTTCAACTTCTTCATAAGAAAGCGAATCGCTGAAAAAGGATACGACATCAACTAAATTAACAGCAATCGGACAGTGTTGATGAGTTTGAGTTGTCAGAGGACATATGGGACATTGGCGAAAAGTTAAAACTGTCCATAAAGGTAAATCTTTTTTATAGGATTCCTTTAAGTTTAAAGTATCTCTATCTAATATAAGATTAAATTCCTTTTCGAGTCCCTTGTCTAAGAGGAATTTATATTGAAACAAAATTTCGTTTTCCGATGCAGCCAAATCCTTCCCCTTGATATTTTAAAATATTCAGCCCGTTGAAATATGCCTTTAAATTTATACTTTTATTTTTGGTCCAGCATTTAAAACAGATGCAGGAATGTTATCTTTATATTGTTCTATATTTTCATTAAACAGGTTGGCAAGTTTTTTTGCCATTTCATCATAATCATCAGGATTTGACCATGTATTCCTTGGATTTAAAATCTCATTTGGAACATTTGGTGCTTCCTGAGGGACTAAAAAGCCAAAGATAGAGTCTTCAACCATTTTTACATTATTCAATTCACCATTTAGAGCAGCATTTAATAGAGCTCTTGTATATGAGATTTTCATCCGATTTCCTGTTCCATAAGGTCCACCTGTCCAGCCGGTATTGATTAGCCAGCAGGAAACATTGTATTTTTTTATTCGGTCGGCAAGAAGTTGAGCATAGACAGATGGATGTCTCATCATAAAAGGTGCACCAAAACAAGCGCTGAAGGTAGCAGTTGGTTCAGTAACTCCTTTTTCAGTTCCTGCAACTTTTGCTGTATAACCACTTATAAAATGATACATTGCTTGTTCCTGCGAAAGTTTTGCGATAGGAGGTAAAACGCCGAAAGCGTCAGCAGTCAACATAATTACATTTTTGGGATGGCCTGCCATACCTGATTCTACGATATTGGGGAGGTGGGTGCGAGGAAATGAAGCGCGTGTATTCTCTGTGAAAGTGTCATCATCCAGATTCACATAGCGAAGGACCGGGTCAATTGCAACATTTTCAAGAATTGTACCGAATCTTCTTGTGCACTGATAAATTTCAGGTTCTGATTCCTGAGATAGGTGAATTACTTTTGCGTAACAGCCGCCTTCAAAATTGAATACACCACTATCAGACCAGCCGTGTTCATCATCTCCTATAAGAAGTCTTTCAGGGTCCGTTGACAATGTCGTTTTACCTGTACCGGAAAGCCCAAAGAAGATTGCTACATTTTCAGGATCTTTTTTGCTGACATTTGCAGAGCAGTGCATTGACAGGACATCCTGTCCCGGAAGCAGATAGTTCAAGGCTGAGAAAATGGACTTTTTGATTTCACCGGCATATGCTGTTCCTCCAATTAAAATTAGTTTTTTGCTCAAATGAATTACGACAAAAGTTCCGCTTCGAGTTTGGTCTTCATCAGGGTCTGCATTGAAGTTAGGACAGTGTAAGACAGTAAAGTCAGGCACAAAATTTTTTATCTTTTCCCTATCACGAGGAACCTGAATAAACATATTTCTTGCAAAGAGACTATGCCATGCAAATTCAGTGATTATTCTTACAGACTGGCGATATTTTTCATCTGCACCGGCATAACAATCTTGTATAAATATTGTTTTTCCTTGAATGTATGATTTCATTCGATTGAAAAGGGCTTCGAACCTCTCTTCAGGATATTTGACATTGACTTTGCCCCACCAAACATCTTTTGATGTTTGCGGCTCATCGACTATATATTTATCCTTTGCAGCGCGTCCTGTATGCTGTCCCATTCGTACTGCCAATGGCCCCAAATGGACAATTTGTGCTTCATAGCGTCTAATAGCTTGTTCATAAAGTTCAGGTGTAGAAAAATTCCAACAAACTCTGCCTAAATTGTGAAGACCGAGATAATCCAACTGAAAATCAGGAATCAAATCTTTTTCTTCCATCCTTTTCTCCTTTTAAATGTTTAGAGAATCAGGAACTCTTTTTAGTTATTATGAATAACATATTATTGTAATAATTTTACAAAAATTATCTATATTTTGAATCATTTCTGTTTTTTATAGCAAGTATTAATGAAAGCAAGTATTAATG
>RFHX01000213.1 GCA_003695725.1 Candidatus Schekmanbacteria bacterium | reverse complement strand
ATTCAACCTTACGGAGAATATTCTCTTTGATTCCTTTTTTAATATTTCCTATCCAATGAAAAGCTTTAAAATTTAACTTTTGTGCGGCTTTAAATTGCATATTCAAATCATAGCCGACAACATACTCGCCCCATCTCATTTTAAGATTATCAATAAAAAGATTTATCGATGAATAGATGTTTTTAAAGGTATTCTCATTTATCGGAGGTGTTGCATCGAGGTATATCCATCCTCCTTTCTCTGGCAAATATATTTCTGTCCAAGCATGAGCATTTTCTTGTCTCACTATATAGTATTTCCCGTAACTGTTCCATTCAGCACCATAAAAGCCATTCACATAGCGAGCAGGGATACCAGCGGCCCTGCACATAATGGTAAGTGCTGTTGCGAAATATTCACAGTGGCCTTTTTTAGTTTTGAATAAAAACGCATACAGAGGGTCATCTTCATCAAAGAGTTCATTTTTTCTTGTATATTGGAAATTATTCAATAAGTAATTCCTGATTAAAATTGCCTTTTCATAACTATTTCTTCCCTTCTCTGCAATATATGATGCAAGCTTTTTGATTTCCCTATTTATTCCTTGAAGATCGAGATAATGATGTTTCTCAATGTCTGACAATTTTTTGGCAGGCAAAAGATTATCCATTTTGCTCACAACATCATAGTTAATAAGATAATAGTGTGGCCAAGGCGTGAAAAGTGATAATGAATTATCTGCAATTATACCGCCATATCCACCTGAAATATTTGAAAGGGACACAGGCCTGTAAAGAGAAAACATAGCATCAGATCCGGAAAGCGAAAGAGATATGTTCTGCCTTATTACGGATTTATCATTTAAGTATTTTGAATTGGCAAATTCTATTTTTCCAAAATAAGAGCGCTTATAATAGCGATTAAACATCTTGCTTCTTTCCCACTTATTGTCTCTGAAAAGGTCATAAGCAATGCCCCGCAAACGTATTTCTGATTCAGAAATGCGTTTGTCTGTCTTTATACGCATAACGACAGCCCGGTTTTCCAAAACTTCGCCAATCGAGCCCAACCTTGATTCTTCGCTAAAACCGGCAACTGCAGAGGCAGTGCCTAAACGGCTCAACATAAAACCAAGCCCTATTCTTGGAAGAAAGATAAAGAAAAAAACACTGAAAAATAGAGTCACCGAAAGGGCTGTAATAACTACAAATGAGAAATTATTCTTTTTTACATTTAATGGAAAGGTTTCAAGATTGCATTCTTCCTTTTGTGTAAAAGAAAATGCTTTTAATGTTTTCTTTATCCCATCAGAGCAAATTCTAAAGAGAATCAAAGAATAAATTGTAGAAACAAGATATACTGCGAAAACTATGGAAAAGTAAAAGCTATCGGTAATCGAAGCCGATACTGCTACAATAAGAAAGCTTGCCAAATAAATTTGCCAAATTTTCTTCTCTTCAGAACGATTAAAATATAAGTATATCACATAAAGAATTAGAAAATGTGAAAGAGACAGAGCAAATTTCTTTGAAATGTAGAAATAATCTATGCAAACAAATATGAGGCATATATAAGGAAAAACTTTTGATAGAAATCCTTCTTCGCCAATGTATTCAGCGGTTTTCCTCCAAAAAGTGGCTGTCCATATGGCAGTTGCCGCAAATATAAATAGAAAAATACTCTCCTTTTCAGCAAGGAAAAGGGAATACAAGGCAGATGTCCCCATCAAGGATAATGAAATTTTAAGCTTATTCTGAATGTCAATTCTCATAAGGGTAATATTTTTTTAAAAGCTCTTTATCTTCCATAGAAAAGAAAAATTTTCTATGTCTTCCATCAATATGTTTGGATTTATAAAAGCCTTTTCTCTCATCAGATAAAATGATTACTAAGGAATCTTTAGAGTTTAGGAATAGCTGACTGCTTTCTGCATTGTCTACTTTTTGATTTCTACTTTTGAAGTCCTTGAAATCAAGAGAAGCCAATTTTTCCAGCATATCTGTCATAGCCCCGCAATTGGAATTGTTATTGAATATCACTGCAGTGCCAAAAATTATCTTGAAGTTGAACAAAGATTTCCTTTTAGAAAAAAAATATATCAACGATGCGCAGAGACATAGCGCTGATTCGAAAATCATTTCTTTTTCGCTATCTGTGAATTCATATTTAGAGGAAGGAGTAAGGTCTAAAATCAAATCTACTGTCCCCTCCTTCATTTCTTCATATTCCTTCAACATTGGGTCTTTGTATTTTGCTAAACTTTTCCAATAGATAAGTTTAGGATTATCACCAATTCTATATTCCTTTAATCCAAAAAAATTCTCTTCATTATTTCTCGAGAGTGAAGCTGATAAAAGTTTTGCCCTTCTATATTCCAAACTACTTAATGCAATTTGAGGAATATCCTTGATGGCAGGAAAAACTATTACCTGAGAAGGCACAGAAATAATCTTAGTTTTCTTGAAAAATCCAAAAGGATATTTTGTCTCGATGCAAATTTTATCGACTTGATGAATCCCTCTCCTCTTGAAGCAGCTTTTTACGAAGACATCTTCTTTAGAGAAAGGTTTTAAATATAATATGAATTCTGATGTCTCCATCATTTTTTCATCGGTCAAACTAAGACAGAAGGCTGGAAAGATTTTTTTTTGGTTCTCCACTTTGAAGCCATAAAGAAAGGGTTTGTTACAAAAGACTTTTGGAGAATCTAATCGTCGAACCCTTATCTTGCGTAGAGAGTTTTCAGAAAGTACTCCTGATGTAATTATCAGACTCAACATTGCTGAAAGAAGTAGAAAAAGAATATTTGAACCAGTGTTGATTGCGGCAATACCAATGGCAAGGCAAAGAGCAGTATAGATTTTTCCCTCTTTTGTAAATGTTAGCCTTCTCGACCTTACTGATAATTTCATAAAAGATTTTTATTCCGGCACAGGAATAGATGAGAGAATATCCTTCAATATCTTTGAAGAATTTTCCGTGTCTCCATATAATCCACTGCCTTTTGGAATAATTCTATGGGCAAGCACAGGAACAGTCAATTTTTTGATGTCATCAGGAATACAGTAATTTCGCCCTTCAACGAGAGCATAAGCTTTTACAGCTTTATAAAAAGCAAGATTCCCTCTCGGGCTTACGCCAAGTTCTATTAATTCAGATTTTCGGGTCATATCCGAAATGTTGAGTATGTACTGCACTAAAGACTCGCTTATCAATATGTTTTCTGCATCGTTTTGAAGGGATATGACATCCTCGGGCTTTAATACAGGAGTCAATTCATCGACGATATTCTTGAAGCTATATCCTGTCATTACTTTTGCTTCATCATCGATAGTTGGATAGCCAATGCTTACACGCAAAAGGAATCTGTCAAGTTGTGATTCAGGTAGAGGAAATGTGCCTTCAAACTCAACTGGATTTTGTGTTGCCATTACTACAAATGGATTTGGAAGTTGATATGTGATACCGTCTACTGAAACCTGATAATCATTCATCGCTTCAAGGAGGCTGCTTTGAGTCCTCGGCGTTGCCCTATTAATTTCATCGGCTAACACTATATTTGAGAAAATCGGTCCTTTTCTGAAACTAAAATCTCCATTCTCTTGTTGGAAAACTGATATGCCAATAATATCGCTTGGAAGCATATCGGGGGTAAATTGAATCCTTCTGAATTTGCAGTCTAACGATTTTGCCAATGCCCGCGCAAGTGTAGTTTTTCCAACCCCCGGCACATCTTCTATAAGGATATGCCCCCTTGCAATGAGGCCTGCGACAACGAGCTTAAGACATTCCCTTTTGCCTATGATGGCTTTTTCGAGATTTGAAATCAGATTGTTTATTTTTTCGGAGGAATCCATTTTCTTCTCATCAGTCTGTATTAGCATTTATACCTGAGATTGATACATATTTCAAGAAGGCAGTATTTTGAAGAACACATTGTATTTGTCGGTTTCTTTCTCTATAAAACTTAAAATAACAGAATTTGTGAATGATT
>RFHX01000212.1 GCA_003695725.1 Candidatus Schekmanbacteria bacterium | reverse complement strand
GGAAGAAAGCGCTTAAAATAATGCCGAACCAAAATACAATTTTTTTCTTCAAATCTACTCCGTCATTTTAATATTGAAAAAATTTTTTGCCTCTTTTAAGTCCTCATGCATTCTTGCTTTCAACTCTCCTTCATTTTTAAATTTCATCTCCTCTCTTATATAATGAAGGAAAAAAACCCTAATAAATTTTCCATATATGTCTCTGTTAAAATCAAGGAGATAGGATTCAACGAGAGTCCCTCTTCCTTGAAAAGTTGGTCTTGTACCAACATTTACAAGTGAGGGATATTTTACCCCATCTATCAAAGTTTCCGCAATATAAACTCCATTAGGTGGAATTATTTTATTGAATGTAGAAATATTCGCCGTGGGAAAGTTTAGTTTTCTTCCTCGTTTCGCTCCTTCAACTACTCTTCCACGAATACTAAAGGGCCGACCTAAATAGGTCTTTGCTCTTTCAACCTTTCCTTCCAACACAAGATTTCGTATAAGCGTACTGCTAACAATCACATCTCCAAGTTTCAGCGGCTCAATAATTTTGACTTCATAGCCCAATTTTTTTGAATTTTCCTTTATAAAATCGATGCTGCCCGACCTTCCCCTGCCAAATCCAAAATCATAACCCACAAGGAGTTTTTTCATACCAATTCTGTCTATTAAGATTTCTTTGATAAATTTTTCGGGTTCTATTTCTGAAAACTCCTTTGAAAAACGAATGCATACGAGATAGTCAATGCCCATTCTCGATATAAGCTCAATTTTTTCTCTTATAGTATTGATTAGAGGAGGACATTTCTCAGGGGAAAGGATCTTTAGTGGATGGGGATGAAACGATATGACTACGCTCTTCCCATCGAGACTTCGAGAGGTTTCGAGAAGTTCATTAAATATTTCCTGATGACCAAGGTGTATGCCGTCAAAATTACCTATTGTTACTACCGATTTTTTGATGTCGAGCCGTCTATCAGGTACTCCCCTGATTAACTTCATTCTCCATTGCCCTACACAGTTGCTCGATTATTTTCATCAACAAGAATTATTTTCGGCTCATGATTGCGGGCTTCTTCATCAGTATAATCGGCATAGGAAATTATAATTACGAGGTCGCCTTTATGGACAAGTCTTGCAGCAGCTCCATTTATACAAATCACTCCCGAACCGCGTTCGCCTTTGACAACGTATGTCTCAAGTCGATTCCCATTATTTATATCAAGCACTTGAACCATTTCATTCGGCAGTATATCTGCCTTTTCGAGCAATTCTTCATCAATGGTAATGCTTCCTGCATAGTGCAGGTCTGCCTCAGTAACTGTCGCCCTGTGAATTTTCGATTTGCACATCTTGCGAATCATTTTCTCTACTCCCTGATCCTTTGATAACTTATCAGATCTGCTAACTCACTAAAAATAAAGGAAAAAACATTGATTGTCAAGCTATTTGAATCTTCACTTCAACTGTTTCCAAGCTTCTTTGCTCTTAATTTTCATACATTCTAATTATGCATAACTGTGCAATCCTGATAGAAGTAGGTTCACACCAAGATAGCAAAAGAGCACAGAAACGAATCCTGCTACAGACAATATAGCACTACGGCGTCCCATCCACCCATAGGTAAAACGCGAATGGAGAAATGCCGCATAAATAAACCAGGTTATTAAAGACCATGTCTCTTTGGGATCCCAGCTCCAATATGTCCCCCATGCATAATGAGCCCAATATGCGCCTGTTATTATCCCTATTGTCAAAAAGGGAAATCCTATGGCAACAATCTTATAATTGATTTCATCGAGCACCCGAATATCAGGAAAAATCGATAAAAAACCTTTATCTTTTGACTTTCCTGTCCTTTCACCTCTTTCCTTTATCAGATAGACAATACTTACCCCACAGGCAACTGCAAACGAAGCATATCCCAACATACATGTTGCAACATGGGCATGAAGCCAATAACTTTGAAGTGCCGGCACAAGAGGTTCAATCTCATCTGACAAAAAAGAGGTATATGCAAGGGCTATCAGAGCAAAAGGAATGACGAATGCGCCAAAAACCTTTTGTTTGAATTTTAATTCCGTAACTACATATACAACAACAATGAGCCACGATAATACAACCATCGATTCAAACAAATTTGTCAATGGAATCCTTCCATGTCCCATTTCATAAGATTCCTGCCACCGCAAGCCAAGAGCAAATGTCTGAATCGTTAAACCTATCAGCGTAAGAATCGATGCAACTTTTCCAACCATCTCTTTTCGAGTTGGCAGATAGAATATATATGTAAGGGAGCAAACGACATAGTCAATCATTACAACCCCAAAGAGCTTTGAACTTAACATTTTAGACTCCTTTCGATTTCATCCATTAATAATCCCGCCTCATTTTCAAAAGACGGCTTATTCTTAGAAGTAGTCCCTGTTACCAAAATTGAAGAATCAGTGCATTTTACCCAAATTCTTTTATGAGGAACAAAAAAGGATATATAAAGCCCTAAAAGCATAACTACACAACCTAACCAGACAACATTTACTCCCGGGTCTTTCGCAACCTGCAAGCCAGTCCTATTTTTCGGTACAACTGATGAAAAAATTATATTATATTCTCCTTTACCCGTAGAATGGAAATCGGGATATTTTTGAAAAATCCACTGACTCTTTCTCTCATTTCCTTTAATAATTTCTATTTGTGCTGCCGGATTCACAAGCTCTTCTGATTTTGAAAAGATTTCGCCATCTGAAATTACAAAATCTGGCACAAACCTAAGCAAGCGGATTTTTGTCTCATCATCAATTTTTACTTCCTCTTGAGAATCGAGCTCCACAACAAAAGGTTTTCTTCCATCACGGGGTTGAATAGTCAAAATCAGTTTCTTTACGCCTCCCTCGCCAAAACTTGATTGATAAAAAACTATTCCATTGTATTCCAATGGGTCATTTACTTCTATTGTCTTTTTCTTAACCACTTTCCCATCCTTAATAATAGACAATTCACTACGCCAATCCTTTGGCATTCTGCTTCTGATATCTGTATAATATTCTACATAGGCTTTTTCACATTTAATGTCAAAGCCAAGAGGGATTTCCCGTTTTTTATTGGCATCCCAGTAGGTTGAAGATTTTTCGCCCTCAAGAAGACTCACATATCCTTTAAAACCCGCAATAGAACCGATTATTGCACCTATAAAAATTATAAAAATGCTTGTATGGGTAATATATACACCCAGTCTTCCAATTCTTCCCTTTTGGAAAAGATAGCACTTTTCACCATTTTCATTTTTAATCAAAGGGCTGCCAAACTTTTGAGACAAAATTTTATTCAACTTTTCCACAGATGTTTCGACGGACGAATTTAGGCAATCAATTTTTTTCAACATCTTGCCGTTTGAATGGTCAAAAGAAGGATGAGTATAAAATTTTAAGGCATTTGGAATTCTTTTTATACTGCAAAGAAATAGATTTATAGCAAAAAGGGTTATCAATGCAATAAACCACCATGAATGATACATATCAAAAAGTTGTGCTTTATCAAAGATATTGTATGCTTTTAGACCGATTTCATAAATCT
>RFHX01000211.1 GCA_003695725.1 Candidatus Schekmanbacteria bacterium | reverse complement strand
TTTAGCTTTAAAAAACAAGAGGTTAAAGAAGATACATTCTTTATGTCCAAAAAACCGACAGTTTTAAGCCAGTTTTGGATAGACAATATAATGGAATGACTTCTTATATTCCATATATTCTTCTTTAATTTCAATGAGATAATTAAAAAAAAGATTTTTAGCTTTTTTTGGCATAGAAATTGCTTACTTTTGTATTAAGAATTAATCTCATATAAAATGAAAGGGAAAAAATGAAAAAGATATTATATCTGTTGACAATTTGCATATGCATAATCTGTTTTCAAAATAAAGCGGATGCACTTCCCATAACATCGGGCTTGATTGCCTATTGGACGGGAAATAGCATCACCAATGATTCATCGGTAAACAATAACAATGGCACATTGCAGGGAGGTACGACCTATGCGCCCGGTATAATTGGCGAAGCATTCAGCTTTGATGGAATTAACGACTATGTAAGTGTAGCCGACAATCCTCTCTGGACTTTCAGTGGAGATTTTACAATCAATTTATGGGCAAATCTTTCTTCCATTCCTTCCTCAAGCATAGGACAACCTGACTCTGTTTTTATAGGACATGACAACGGAGGCGGATATCAGAACAAATGGTTTTTTGCTCTCGGCGGAGGAAAATTGAACTTCCACATTAATGGTCCCGGCGCTGGAGGAAGCGCATTTCTTGCCCAAACACCTTTTTCACCTGCTCTTGGAGAATGGAATAATCTTTCAGTAGTTAAATCAGGCAGTACATATACCATTTACATCAATGGGATAGAAGGAAACTCGCAAACATCATCCCTTGTCATACCGGACGCAACAGTTCCGCTTACAATTGGTCAGGCAGAGGGTTTTTTTACTGAAGGGCTAATCGATGAAATCGCAATCTACGATAGAGCGCTCTCACAAACTGAAATAGCCGCCCTTGCAAGTGTAGCGGCAGTGCCGGAACCTGAAACATCCTTTCTTTTTGCGTTAGGCAGTATATTGCTTGGAATTGTGGGCTACAAAAAAAATTAAAAGGGGAAATTCTCAAATAGGCGTTCAGACCATTCCTTCCCAAAGAATGCCGCAGTTGGACCTATACCGGGATCGTTTTCCTTATAAACCTTTTTGTAATGTTCTTTGTATTCAATCAACTCAGCGCGTACACTTTCATCTTCAACAGGTTTTGCCTCTTTCACGAATTTAAGATAAAGGTTTAGATAATCATTAAAGGCCTCTCTTACTTGCGGCTCATATTTTTTGTCGTAATTTGCATAAAAGGAAAAGCCGGAATCAAGCTCCTTTGCCCAGTCCGGTAATTCTTGGCGCATCTTTTCGATTGAGGGAATATTGCAATACTTTTCATATATTGGCTTTAAAGGATAAACATATTTTTTTCTGTATTCATCGGTCTTTCTGAGTGGAGAAATATCAATCGTTGTAAAACACCAAGGTTCTGTCTCAACTACATCATAGGCAAATATAGGAATATCATAATCATCATTGCAGACAATTGTGGCGTTTCTCACATAAACAGCACCTTGCGCATTGAGTTCACCAATACGTATCACTTTTATCTTTTCGCATCGGTATTCCTTGCTTATATTTTCTGCTGTAATGCCATCTCTTTCAACTTTTTTGTATTTTAAGTCTTCCTCCATCTCCAATTCTTCGAGAAGATACAATTCACTGAAGCGCTTTAACAATATTTCGTTATAATCAAGTTTCATATGAGGCAGCATTTTTTGACCCTTTCGTTGAAGTTTATAATTTTTTCAAAAAATTTAATTAATTCAGAATATATTAGACTTTTAACATTGAATTTTCATTTTTTCAAAATTAGAATTTAAAAGTATCATACAAAAAAAATTATTTTATGAAAAATCATTTCCTTACTCAGAGTTTCAATAAAAATCCAGTTATCCTTTCCATCTTCTCTTGGCTTTGCACAGGGATGATTATAGGCATTGCCGACAGTCTCTGGAGAATCAGCGATACATATGAAATCGGCGCAGAGAAATTCAGACCATTTTTCAAAATCATATATTTCATTAAAGAATTTTTCTTCTATTATGGACTTGGAAGTTTTATTTTATCCATACTACTTTTCCTCTCTCTATTTTATTTATCCAAAAAAAACATATTGATATCTTCAGTAATCTGTACAGCAGCTGCTATTTTTTTTCCTTTCCTTTATAAATTCAACAAACAGCTTCGTTTTGATTTTCTTCCTGCTGAAGTCAACTCTCACACCTTTATTTTAGAAATTATTGTTTGTGGAATCTTGATATTCTCAATTTTCCTATTACTTTCCTATTCAATTTTGAATAAGAAATATGCGATATCAGTAGGCATAGGCATATTTCTCTTACTCCTTTATGCCTTTCCATCATTTGAAAAATATGAGGAAGAAAGATACTTTAGCAAGGAAGCCGAAAAGCCGCATAAAAGGGTCATACTGATAACAATGGACACCACCCGCTATGACCATCTCTCATTATTTGGATACAACAGGAACACTTCTCCAAATTTAATAGAAATTGCAAAAGAAGGAGTGCTATTCACAAATGCATACTCACAGGTTCCTGAAACAGACCCCTCACACACAACTATATTGACAGGCACATATCCTCAAACACATGGGCTTTATGAAAATGGGATGAGAATATCCAACCAATCCCTTTCTTCCCTGGCAGAGTGGTTCAAAAAGAAAGGTTTCAGAACTGCGGCAATAACAAGCAGAGACCGTTTGAATCCGGAAAAGTTGGGAATAAAGGGATTCGATTATATCAATTTTCCAAAACTTCCCCAATCGGAAAAATATAAATGGAAATACTCATCATCATTGCCTGCTGATAGAACCTATGAAAGAGCAAAGCGATGGATTGATAACAATTATCATACAGATTTTTTTCTTTGGGTTCATTTTTTTGACCCCCACTGGGAATATAATCCGCCTGCGCCCTATAATTCAAAATTTAATTCAGGATATAAAGGAAAAGTAAAAAAATATTTTGGTTTTGTATTCGATAAGAGAAAACAATTTACCAAAGATGAGATTAGATATGCAGAATCCCTCTATGATGGGGAAATAGCTTATATGGACCACTACATAGGCAAATTAACCAAGTATATAGAAGAGAAAATACCCTCCTCATCAACACCACCTATATTTGTTATCACAGCTGATCATGGGGAAATTCTTGGAGAAAGGCAGGAATCGATTCATTTTGTATTTTGCCATAGTCTCTTTTCATATCATAGTCTAATAAGAATACCGCTTATTTTCAGATGGGATGGATATCTTCCAAAAAATTTACAGATCAAAAATATTGTTGAATCTGTGGATATTGCACCAACAATTGTCAATCTGATTGATCCATCTGCTAAATTTGAATGTGATGGAAACTCCTTTTACAGTTTGTTTTTCAATAAAAACTCTTATGGGAAAAACTGTGCATTTTCTATGCGTGCAGGAAGGAAAAGCAATTTTGAACATTTTACGAATGACGAATTTTCCATCACAACCGACCATTGGCATTTGATAAAAAGCTGTGATTCTATTGAGTTATTCAATATTGAAAATGATGTATTCGAAATGCATAATATAGCAAAATCGAATCCCGCTCAAGTATCTAATATTTTATCAAATCTCAATTTATGGATAAAAAAACATCCTAAGGC
>RFHX01000210.1 GCA_003695725.1 Candidatus Schekmanbacteria bacterium | reverse complement strand
CAATAAATATTAATAATAAAAGAAGGAAAATAGAGATGTATTTTTTTCCATTTCTCATACTATTACCTTTCAGAAAGTTTGTCATTGAAGCTCATATATCTACCATATGAAAAGTTGTTAAGAGAAGTAAAGTTTTATTTTATTTCACTTGATAATAAAAATACAACATTTATACTTATATTAAATGTATTTATGATTTCTATGAAGAGGTTGAGCCGCCAATGTCTGTACTTAAAAATATTATATCTGATTTTTTGAAAAATAAAAATGTTCCTGAATATACAATCAGGGAGATAATATCTCCTGCAGATGATTCCAAAAAATCTGATTCGGAGAGTTTAATAGGCAGAATCGTTGATGCAGGAATTTCATCTGAAAGGGAAGTTTTGATGCATTTAAGCCGAGTCTTTGGCTATCCTTATATAGAAAATATAGGAGAAGATGAGATTGACACTGAAATTTTAAAAAAGATACCGTTAAGTTATTTAAAAAATATGAATGCTGTCCCCTTGAAATCTGAGAATGGGAATATTCGGATTGCTTTGGCTGACCCTTTTCAAATAAATGTTATCGATGATTTATCACTATTTCTTGAGACACCTTCTGTTCCTGTCTTTTCTCCAAGAGCTTCTATAATTGAAGCAATAAACAAATTCTACAGCAGAGATTCTGCCAACACCGAAGAGATGATTAAAGAGCTTGATACTGATTATGACAGTGATGTATTGGCTTCTTTATCTTCTCTTTCAGAAGAACCGCGTGACCTTTTAGATGTTGCCAATGAAGCTCCTATAATCAAATTTGTCAATACTATTCTCTTCCAAGCAGTTAAAGAAAGAGCAAGCGATATTCATATCGAACCTTTTGATAAAGAACTGCGCGTGAGATATAGAATTGATGGAATTTTATATAACACACTGTCCCTTCCAAGAAAATACCATGCCGCTGTTATATCAAGAATAAAGATTATGGCAGATCTCGATATAGCAGAAAAGAGACTGCCTCAGGACGGGAGGATAAAAATAAAGATTGCAGAACATTTCATAGACCTAAGAGTGTCGGTTATACCAACCTCCTTTGGTGAACGCGTTGTAATGAGATTGCTTGACAGGACGAGTGTACTTATTGATATGGATGATCTTGGATTGGATGCAGAAAATTACCAGATTCTCAATGATTTTATTAATCGCCCCAATGGAATAATCCTCGTAACCGGGCCGACAGGAAGCGGAAAGACGACTACACTATATTCTGCATTGACGCGCGTCAATACGCCGGAGAAGAATATCATTACAATTGAAGACCCTGTGGAATACCAGCTTTTTGGGATTGGGCAGATTCAGGTAAATCCTAAAATAGACCTTACTTTTGCCAGTGGATTACGCTCAATTTTAAGGCAGGACCCAGATATTGTAATGGTAGGTGAAATCAGGGATGTAGAGACTGCGGAAATTTCAATTCATGCTTCATTGACAGGACATTTAGTGCTTTCTACTTTGCATACCAATGATTCTGCAGGTGCTGTTACACGATTGCTTGATATGGGTATTGAGCCCTTTCTAATTGCATCATCTCTCTGCGGTGTAATAGCACAACGTTTAGTCAGGGTTTTATGTCCTGATTGTAAGGAAGAATATGAGCCCGATGATGATGAATTGAACAATATTGGACTTAGCCGCTCTATGCTGAAAAATGGAAAGATTTATAGAGGGAAAGGATGTCCTTCCTGTTTGAATATGGGATATAAGGGAAGGATTGGAATATTTGAGATAATGAAAATAGATGATAGTATAAAAAAATTAATTCTCGAACGAGCCGATTCAACAACGATTAGAAATGAAGCCATAAGAAAAGGAATGAAATTGTTGAAAGACGATGGAATTAAAAAGGTTATAGATGGAATTACCACAATCGAAGAAGTCCTAAGAGTTTCCAGAGAAGGCTAATCCATTATGGCAGTTTACGAGTACAAAGCAATAAATCCCAAAGGCAAAAATATTACAGGAATTATCAATGCTGAATCACCGGGAGATGCGCGCCTCAAGGTTAGGAAATTGAATTATTTTTTGACAGACTTAAAGGAAGTTGAGTCTGAGGAAGGAGGTTCAAAAGAGAGAAAGTTTGGTGGAATAAGAAATGCATTTAGGTGGGTCAAACCGCAGGAAATTGCTCTTTTTTCAAGACAGATGTCCACTCTTCTTCAGGCAGGGCTTCCATTGGTAGATGCCTTGACAGCTCTGATTGAACAGTTTGAAGATTCAGGATTCAAGAGAGTTTTGCTTCAAGTAAGAGAAAAGGTTAATGAAGGTGTTTCCCTTGCTGATGCTCTTTCAGAACATAGACGTTATTTTTCTCCTCTATATATTGGAATGGTGCGCTCCGGTGAGGCAAGCGGCGCTCTTGCTTTGGTACTTACACGGCTTGCCGAATTTCTTGAAAAGCAGGCAGAGCTCAACAGCAAAGTACGAAGCACTCTTGCCTATCCTGTTATAATGACATTTGTGGGATTTGCAATTTTGGGATTTCTATTTGCTTATGTAATTCCCAAAGTAACTGCTATATTTGAACAAACAAATCAGGCATTGCCTCTTCCTACATTGATGCTTATCAAGATTAGTGTAATTGTTAGAAATTACTGGTATCTCATAATAATCTTCTGTTTCGTCATCTATTATGTTTTTAAATATTTTATAAATACAGAGAAAGGGCGCT
>RFHX01000209.1 GCA_003695725.1 Candidatus Schekmanbacteria bacterium | reverse complement strand
TTACTCTTTTTAAATATTTTTCCTCAAAGTTTATATCTCCTGTAAGCGTTATATTACTTCCAATATTCTGGGCTATTCCGTTTACTGTTTCTTGAGCATAAATTGTACTGCTTTCTATGGAGGTTTTTGCTTTTTGAAGTTCATTTTCATCTATTTCTTCAGCCGTTATTTTTTTTAATTCTTTCAATGTAGTGAGGAGAGCTTTGTCTAATTTATTTGGTTCCGTAGAAAGACTGACTATGAAGAGCCCCGGATTCTTTGGTGTCATTGAGTATGCATAAACTGAGTTAGCCAAAGCAGATTCAAGTTTCAACTTTTTATAAAGCCGTGAACTATCACCTTCTCCAAGTATAGAAGCCAGAAGATCAATCGCTGGAACATCTTTTGAGGCAATTCCGGGAATATGAAAAGCTATTTTAACAAATGCTTGTTTTACCGATTTTTTTGCAGTTTTAAATTTCAATTCTTTTTGAGATGGTTCTTTTGGCAGAGGAGTGTTTTTCAACGGCTTGTCTTTGAAATTTTTAAAGGCTTCAGCAGCTTTTTTAAAAGCTTCGTTGCAGTTTACATCTCCTGCAATAACAAGAGTCATATTGGAGGGGATATATCTCTCTTTATAGTATTTCATTAAAGTGTCTCTTGTTACTGCGCTTACTGTTTCTTTATATCCAATTACAGGATACCTGTAAGGATGGACATCGTAGGCAGTCAGGAATAGTCCCTTATAAGAACTTCTTTCAGGGTCATCTTCACCCATTCTTATCTCTTCAAGAACAACCTTTTTTTCTTTTTCAAGTTCTTTTTCATCTAATTCGGAGTTCATTATTGCATCTGAAATTATGTCAATGCCTGTGTCGAAAAAGCGGCTTGCAATCGTAAGATAATAGACTGTTACATCTTTTGATGTGAAAGCATTAATCATTCCTCCAGCGCTGTCTATTTCTTTGGCTATTTCACCTACTTTCCGTTTTTTTGTTCCTTTGAAAAGCATATGCTCCAAAAGGTGTGACATTCCGCGTGTTTTATCGTTTTCATAACTGCTTCCAGTTTTTACCCACATATGAAATGAAACCACAGGAGACGAATGTGTTTCTTTAACTATTACCTTTAGTCCATTTTTAAGTGTTTTAACTTTCATATTGTCCTTACTATTTCCTTTCCTATATGAAAAAGATGAACAACTCGTAAAAGGAAAAAGAATTAAGATAGCCAAAATAAGATAACATATTCTTTGGAGACTTTTCATTTTTTTTATCCTTTTTAAAATCCTAATTTTATTTTTTTTGAATTTAGCTATTTTTGATTAAAAAGCAAGATAGATTAATATTGACAAGACACTGTTTTTCTTTATAGAAAGCTAAAAGTTTTATCTTTTTGGAGATGAAAATGGCTCGTTTTACACATTTTGATGAAAAGGGCGCTTCTCGAATGGTCGATGTCAGTGCTAAAAAACCGACTTTGAGGACTGCGCAAGCACAAGGCATAGTATCATTGGGGAAAGAAGCATATTCGATGTTAAAGGATAAGAAGATTGCAAAAGGAGATGTCTTGGAAGTATCTCGTCTTGCAGGAATAATGGGCGCAAAGAAAACGAGTGAATTGATCCCTTTATGCCATCCTTTGAAAATAACCTCTGTAAGTATAGATTTTGAACTTTTTGATGAAAATTGTGAAATTAAAGTTGTTTCAACAGTGAAAGCAGTGGATATTACAGGAGTTGAAATGGAAGCACTCACTGCTGTAACGGTTGCAGCATTGACCATTTATGATATGTGCAAGGCAGTAGATAAGGCAATTGAGATAAAAGATATTTATCTAATCGAGAAGACAGGAGGGAAAAGCGGAACTTTTAGAAGAAAAGAAAAGTAAAGTTTTTCTATGATTAAAGGGCTAACATTTGATAATTCAACAAAAATTAAAGGAAAAAAATGAGTTCAAGAAATATAATTGTTCTAACACTCTTTCTGCTATTGGTTTTTCTGCCATTTTTTTCTTCGGTTAGTGCGTTGTCTGAAACTGATGGTGCTGTTATTGAAGGACATAATGTTGTCTCCAATGAAGTTTCTCAAGAAAAATCGGCAGAGCATATAGAAACTGGTCATATTGATCCGGTAACTCCTGTCCTACTATGGCTAATAGTTATTTTATTGGGAGCCAAGGTTGGAGGGGAAATATTCGAAAGGATAAAACAGCCGCCTGTATTGGGTGAGCTCATTGCAGGAGTGCTGATTGGGAATTTTTATTATCTAACGGGGATTGATATTTTTCAACCTATTGCTTCTGATCTCTACATTGATATTATTTCAAGAATTGGAGTTATAATACTTTTATTCGAAGTGGGATTGGAATCAAGTTTGGAAGATATGATGAAGGTCGGATGGAAGTCCTTTTGGGTTGCAACAGTAGGAGTAATTGCTCCTTTTGTCCTTGGCTACTTTGTAAGTCTATATTTTTTCCCTGAAAAAAACACAAATGTCCATATCTTTATAGGAGCAACCTTGTGCGCAACAAGTGTTGGAATTACTGCAAGAGTGTTTAAAGACCTTGGGAAGATTTCATCGAAGGAAGCTCAAATAGTTCTTGGTGCGGCTGTTATAGATGATGTTATGGGGCTTGTGATTTTGAGCATTGTTTCAGGAATAATCATATCAGGTTCGATTAGTTTACTTTCTGTATCATATATCACTTTGAAAGCAGTATTGTTTCTTGCTGTTGGTATTTTAGCGGGAATCAAGGTGGCGCCACTCATAACCAAACAAGCTTCAAAGATGAAAGTTGATGGGTTAAAGATAGTGCTTGCTTTAAGCATTGCTTTTCTTTTTTCCTATGTAGCAAGCAAAATAGGTTTAGCGCCGATTGTAGGTGCTTTTGCCGCAGGTTTAATACTTGAAGAGGTTTATTTTGAAGGTTTTAAAGATGCCCAGAAGCTCGATGAAATTATAAAACCAATTTCTTCTTTTCTTGTCCCTGTGTTTTTTGTCCTTATGGGAATCCAGGTCAAACTTGAAACTTTTACCAATGTTAAGATACTGGGAGTTGCGGCTGGAATCACAATTGCGGCATTTGTTGGCAAACAAGTATGTGGTTTTGTAACGGGCAAGGGAGTTAATCGATTGTGTATAGGTATATCAATGGTGCCAAGAGGTGAAGTGGGATTAATCTTTGCCGCTATTGGGAAGCAGCTTGGAGTAGTAAATGACGCTGTTTTCAGTGCAGTTGTTATAATGGTTATTGTTACTACATTGATTACTCCGCCACTGATAAAGTTCAGTTTAAGTCGGGAAAAATAAAGGTCTTATTAGGAACTTAGAAATTCTTTCTTGTAGATTTTTAGCTTTTGACTTGGACGCAGCTTTCTTGCTGAGCGTATATTATTCCATTCCATAATATTTGCAATTGAGACACCATATCTTTTTGCAATTACCCAAAGGGTTTCCCCTTTTTTTACTTTATGGATTATATATCCTGTTGATTCATTTTCATTTTTGGCAATTCTAACTTTTGTTGAAGATGATTCAGATGAATCTGATTCAGCAAGATTTATCCTCAATTCATCACCCGGCATCAGTCTATTTGAATATTTTAGATTATTCCATCTTTTTATATTTTCAATCGATACTCCATATTTTTTGGAGATAGACCAGAGACTGTCTCCTTTTTTGACTTTATATATGATTGTTTCATTGGTGCTTGAATTTTTCGATTCCGTTCTTTGAACAGTAGAATTCTTTTTTGATGACAGCGCTACTCTTTCTAAATACACTTTGATAGGTTGTCCGGGTTTAATTCTATTTGCGTATCTAATATTATTCCATTTCATTAAAGATGAAATAGTAACACCATATTTTCTTGAAATAAGCCAAAGATTTTCACCTCTTCTTACTTTATGGATAATATAACGGCCTGATTGATCTTTTTTTGCATTATTGATTTGTGCTGTATCTATCTGTGGAGTTATCTCTTTTGAAGTAAGTCCTGCATAGACTTTAAGCCGTTGATTGGGAAATATTTTCTTTGCCGATTTAAGATTGTTCCATCTCATAATACTTGATACTGTAGTGCCGTATTTTCTTGCAATATGAGATAATGTTTCTCCTCGTCTAACGAGATGAATTACGAGCTCTCCAATAGGATAGTTCGCAGTGCTTTTGAATCCTCTATTCCACTTGTTTGGCACAAGGATTGTTTGCCCTACTCTGATTAACCGAGGATTTCTGATATTGTTTGCTTCTGCAATCACTCCTATAGG
>RFHX01000208.1 GCA_003695725.1 Candidatus Schekmanbacteria bacterium | reverse complement strand
CTTCAAGAAAACTTCGAACAATTTATGGAAAAAGATTCCTTTTAGTCCTCTTATGCAGGGGTTTTCATAAAGAAAATTATTTCTATCGACATAGCATCATCTTTTAATCCTTATCTTGGGCAGATGTGATGTGAAGTCTTTTCTCGATAATGTAAATTTCTTGAAATTTTACTATTATCTGTGTACATAAGCTAAACTTTAAGTGTATGATTTTTTGTATATAATTTTATCATAATTAAAATGGCACGCAGATTACCAAATTGGCTTGTAAAACGAGCTGTTGACATCAAAGAATTGCATAATGTTAAGGCAATTCTTAGAAAGGGAAAACTATCAACAGTTTGTGAAGAAGCAAGATGTCCTAATATGGCAGAATGCTTTAAAAGGCCAACTGCAACTTTTATGATAATGGGAGATGTTTGCACCAGAAATTGTACATTTTGCTCTGTTTCAAATGGTAATGTGAAACCTCTTGACCCTCAAGAGCCCAAAAATGTCGCTATGGCTGTCAAGGAGATGGGATTGAAATATGCTGTCATTACATCAGTTACGCGAGATGATATTTCAGATGGCGGAGCTTCTCATTTTGCTGACACAATAAAAGAGATCAAAAAAATATGTCCAAATACCAAAATAGAAGTATTAATACCTGATTTTCAAGGGAATGAAAGTTCTGTGAAAATTGTTTGTGAGGCCAATCCTGATGTGATAAATCACAATATTGAAACTGTCCCGCGCCTGTATAAAGATGTTAGGCCTCAAGCTGATTATGGAGTTTCGCTTTCAATTTTTGCTATGGTAAAGAGATTTTCATCTTCAATCTATACAAAGTCGGGGATTATGGTGGGATTGGGTGAAAGAAAAGATGAAGTTATTTCAGTTATGAAAGATTTGCGCCGGGCAGGGTGTGAGATGCTTACTATCGGTCAATATCTAACCCCTACTAAAGAGAGTATTCCAGTGGCAGAATATATTCATCCTGACATATTTAAGTATTATGAGAAGAAGGCTAAAGAACTGGGTTTTATAAAAGTTGCTTCTGCGCCCTTTGTAAGAAGTTCTTATATGGCTGACCTTCAATTTAATGGAGAAATTTGATTTATGCCCGAACAATTTCATCGAATAAAAAGGCTTCCTCCCTATGTCTTTTCAATCATCGATGAGATAAAACTCAATGCAAGAAGGAGAGGAGAGGATATAATCGACCTTGGTATGGGGAATCCTGATATTCCTACACCGAAACCGATTGTGGAGAAACTCAAAGAGGCGGTAGATAATCCAAAAAATCACCGTTATTCAGTTTCTCGGGGAGTTTATAAATTGAGACTTGCGATTTCTAATTGGTATAAAAGGCGCTTTAATGTTGATATCGATGCAGATGAAGAAGCAATAGTTACGATAGGTGCTAAGGAGGGGATATCACATCTTGCCCTTTCGATTATTGAACCCGGAGATGTTGCTTTGGTACCAAGTCCAACTTATCCTATACACTCTTTTTGTATTGTCATTGCAGGCGGTAATCTAAAAAGTGTTAAGCTATCTCGTGATTCAGATTTTTTTGAAAATTTAAAGCAGGCTTATCACGAAAGTTGGCCAAGACCCAAGATTCTAATTTTAAGTTTTCCTCACAATCCTACAACAGCGGCAGTTGATTTGGATTTTTTCAAAAAAATTGTTGCTTTTGCAAAGGAGAGAGAAATTTTTGTCATCCATGATTTTGCCTATGCTGACCTTACATTTGGTGATTATAAAGCACCAAGTATGCTTCAAGTCGAAGGCGCAAAAGATATAGGAGTGGAGTTATATACAATGTCAAAAAGCTATAGTATGCCCGGTTGGCGTGTAGCTTTTTGCGTAGGCAACAGTAAAGTCATAAAAGCTCTCGGACGGCTGAAAAGTTATTTTGACTACGGTATTTTCCAGCCAATTCAGATTGCAGCAATAATTGCATTGAATGAGCTTGAAGATATGTCAAGAAATATTCGTGATATATATGAATCTCGTTGTGATACTCTAATAACAGGTTTGAATAGGATAGGTTGGAAGGTTGAAAAACCCAAAGGCACGATGTTTGTGTGGGCAGAAATTCCGGATGAATTTAAAGAGATGGGTTCACTTGAATTTTCGAAAAAAATATTGAGGGAAGGCAAAGTAGCGCTTTCACCCGGGGTGGGATTTGGACCTTATGGTGAAGGATTTATTAGATTTGCTCTTGTAGAGAATGAACATCGAATCAGGCAGGCAGTAAGAGGAATAAAAAGAGCGCTAAATGCTTAAGCTTCAACAGATTCTATGAAAGGATTGATATAAATGAGAGATGTAAAAGTTGGACTTATTGGATTTGGAACCATTGGTACTGGTGTAGTAAAAATTTTACAGCAGAATAAGAATATTATAAGCGACAAGCTTGGCACATCTATTATTTTAAAAAAGATAGCAGACCTTGATATCAATAGGCCCAGGAGTGTCAAGGTTGATTCGTCTCTTTTAACGGCAGACGCAAATGAAATAATATCTGACCCTGAAATTGATATTGTTATAGAACTTATCGGAGGAATTAATCCTGCAAAAGATTTTATAATCGAAGCATTGAAAAAGGGAAAACATGTTGTAACAGCAAATAAAGCATTGCTTGCAGAGGAAGGAATGGAGATTTTTGAATGTGCTGAAAGCGTAAAAAGGAATATTGGATTTGAAGCAAGTACTGGCGGTGTGATACCAGTGGTAAGGGCTATAAAAGAAGGGTTTGCTTCTGATGAAATCCGCTCTGTTTATGGAATTATCAATGGAACGGCAAATTATATTCTTACAAAGATGACCAATGAAGGGATTGATTTTGCTCAGGCTCTAAAAGAAGCGCAAGAAAAGGGTTTTGCAGAAGCTGACCCTACACTTGATATAAGCGGGGGCGATTCAGCCCACAAGATTGCAATTTTGTCAATGCTGGCTTTTGGAACAAAAATCGAGTTTAATTCTATCTATACTGAAGGAATTGAAAGAATAGCTTCTGAAGACATAAAGTATGCCTATGAATTAGGTTATAAAGTCAAATTATTAGCAATTGCTAAAAATGTGAATGGCGAAATCGATGTAAGGGTGCACCCAACGATGATAACCTTCGAAAATCCTCTTTCTAATGTCAGTAATGAATATAATGCAGTTTATATTGAGGGGAAAAATGCAGGAAGAAATATTTTGTTCGGGAAAGGAGCTGGAGAACTTCCAACGGCTGTAGCTGTTGTCAGCGATGTTATTGATATTGCAAGAGATGTAATAAGCGGTGAATCGGGACGAATGACCCCTTTGTCCTTTAAACTCAATAGGATTGCTAATAAACCTCTTAGAGCTATAGATGATGTTAGGTCAAGATTCTATTTTCGTTTTTCCGTTGTTGACAGGCCGGGTGTGTTGTCAAAGATATCAGGAATTCTTGGCAAAAACGATATAAGCATTTTGTCTGTGATTCAGAAAGGTGAGAAGGACGGAGAAAAGGTTTCAGTCGTTATTATGACTCATGAAGCTCTTGAAAAATCGGTTCGCAAATCACTTCAAGAGATAGATTCGCTTGATGTAGTTGTTGATAAAACGATTTCGATAAGGGTTGAAGAATAAGGATGTCTGAAATTAAATATATAGTTGTCTTAGGCGATGGGATGGCTGATAAACCCTTGGATGCCCTTGACGGCAAAACTTGCCTTGAAGCCGCTAATACTCCCAATATGGATATGATTGCAAGGGAAGGAATATGCGGATTAGCGCAAACAATACCTGATGGAATGAATCCGGGAAGTGATGTGGCAAGTCTATCTGTGCTCGGATATAATCCTGCTGATGTATATACTGGAAGAGCACCTCTGGAGGCCGCGAGTATTGGAGTTAATCTCGATGACGATGATACTGCATTTAGATGTAATCTTGTAACGATCAAAGATGGCAAAATGGATGATTATAGTGCAGGTCATATAAGTACAGAAGAAGCTGCCGTTTTAATAAATGATATAAACGCAAAAATATCAGATAAGGAAGTAAGTTTTTATTCCGGGAAAAGCTATAGGCATCTTATGGTTTACAAGAAAAGATTTGACAATGTTAGACTAACTCCTCCTCACGATATTTCAGGACAAGAGGTTATAAACTATATCCCTAAGGGAGAAGGGAGTGAGTTGCTTCTTGGATTGATGCAGAGAGCCTTTACAGTCTTGAGGGAGCATCCCATAAACAAAGAGCGAGAAAAGAGGGGCGATAAACCAGCCACTGATATTTGGCTTTGGGGTGAAGGGACAAAGCCTGTAATTCCTCTATTCAAGGAAAAATACGGATTGGAGGGCTCTGTTATTAGCGCTGTTGATTTGGTAAAGGGAATTGGGATTTATCTCGGCTTTGATGTTATAAATGTCCCCGGTGCAACCGGCTATATTGATACAAATTATGAAGGGAAAGCAAAATATGCAATAGAGGCACTGAAGAATAAAGATTTTCTCTATCTTCATATTGAAGCTCCTGATGAAGCCGGCCATAATGGAAATTTAGAAGATAAGGTAAAAGCAATTGAAGACATCGATTCAAAAGTTTTATCGAAAATTTTAAATGAAGTATCGTCACTGGGGAAATTTAGAGTTCTTCTAATGTCTGACCATCCGACACCAATAGAAGTAAGGACACATACCTCTGATGCTGTAAATTTTGCAATTTACGGTGAAGGTATCGAGAGCAATGGGACAAAAGCATTTTGTGAAAGAGAGGCAGGTAATAGCGGATTATTTTTTGAAAAAGGATATGAATTGATGGAATTTTTCCTTAAAAATTCCTTATGAGAGAATGTGATTATTTAGAGGAGTTGAAAGATGGCACTGATAGTTCAAAAGTATGGGGGAACATCTGTTGGCGATATTGAAAAAATAAAGAATGTTGCTAGGCGGGTAATTGAAACGAAGAGGAAAGGCAATCAGGTTGCTGTAGTTGTTTCAGCTATGGCAGGAGAGACTGATAGGCTAATAGGACTTGCCCACAGTATTTCGGATATGCCTGATGAAAGAGAGATGGATGTCCTTATGTCTTCTGGTGAAAGAGTGTCTATTGCATTGCTTGCAATTGCAATAAACAGCATGGGAGAGAAAGCCATATCATTCACTGGTAGGCAGGTAGGTATGGTTACAGACAGTGTTCATATGAAAGCAAGAATTGAAAGAATAAATGCAGAGAGGATAAAAGCAGCACTTAATAAAGGTTATATTGCAGTCGTGGCAGGGTTTCAGGGCATAACGCCTGAAGGTGATGTGACCACTTTGGGAAGAGGAGGTTCTGACACTTCTGCAGTAGCAATAGCGGCGGCTATTAAAGCAGATGTTTGTGAAATATACACGGATGTTGATGGAGTTTATACAGCTGACCCAAGAATAGTTCCATCAGCTAAAAGGCTTGGAAAAATTTCTCATGAAGAGATGCTTGAACTTGCAAGTCTTGGAGCAAAAGTTCTTCAAATAAGGTCTGTTGAATTTGCAATGAAATATAATGTCCCTCTCTATGTAAAATCGAGTTTTAAAGAGGGAGGAGGAACATTAGTTACAATGGAGGATGAAACTATGGAGCAGGTGCTTGTTACAGGTGTGGCTTTGGCAAAAGACGATGCAAAAATATCTATAAGGCATGTGCCTGATAAACCGGGTATAGCAGCATCGATTTTTAAACCTCTTGCAGAGGCAAGCATTGTAGTTGATATGATTATTCAGAATGTTAGTAAAGAAGGATTTACGGATATTACTTTTACTGTCCCGAAGACTGATGCAAAGAAGGCAATGGAGATTGTAAATGAAGCAGCAAAATCAATAGAAGCCGAAGAGGTCCTGACTGATGAAAATATTGCAAAAGTATCTATTGTCGGGGCTGGAATGAGGAATCATTCAGGTGTGGCATCAAAAATGTTTCAGGCATTGTCTGCAGAAGGAATCAATATTCAAATGATAAGCACATCGGAGATTAAAATTTCCTGTATCATCGATTCAAAATATGGTGAATTGGCAGTGCGCACATTACATGATGCATTTGAACTAGAAAAGGTCGAAAGATAAAAATTCTATTAATTAACCAATTTTAAGTTATGAGGAAGGAAAAGTGATTAAGGTAAAAAGAGCTTTGATTAGTGTTTCAGATAAGACAGGCATAGTTGAGTTTGCCAAAGGATTAAATGAGTTAGGAATTGAAATAATATCGACAGGAGGAACTGCAAAGAAAATCAATGAAAGCGGAATCGATGTTATAGAAATATCGGACTTTACAGGATTTCCTGAAATGCTTTCAGGGAGAGTAAAGACACTTCATCCCTATGTGCATGGAGGAATTCTTGCACTGAGGGACGATGAGAAGCACAAAAAGGAAGTAGAAGAACATCAAATCAAATATATTGATATGGTTATAGTTAATCTCTATCCCTTTGAAAGTACCATTACAAAGGAAGATTGTAAGCTTTCTGAAGCTGTTGAAAATATAGACATTGGTGGACCTACAATGATTAGGTCTGCTGCTAAGAATCATAAATATGTTGCTGTTGTTGTTAATCCTGCAGATTATGAAAGTGTTTTAGAGGAACTTAAGCAAAATAATGGAGAGCTTTCTGAGAGAACATGTTTTGATTTGGCGGCGAAAGCTTTTTCACACACAGCGAGATATGATTGTGTTATTTCTAATTATTTCAATCCCCAAAAATCTACTGCCTCAGAAGAAGTGTTTGCTGAGGAGTTTGGAATAGGTGTGGAAAAGATTCAAAATCTTAGATATGGCGAAAATCCTCACCAGAAGGCGGCTTTTTACAGGGTATCAGGAGAAAAAGGAGGAATAGCCGATATCAGACAGCTTCATGGCAAAGAGCTTTCATTTAATAATATAGTGGATGTCGATGGTGCGCTTGCTGTGGTGCTCGAGTTTGATGAAATAGCAGTTGCCATAATTAAGCATACCAATCCATGCGGCGCCGCTGTGTCTAAAGTTTCAGTCAAGGATGCATATATGAAAGCCCTTGCAACTGACCCTGTTTCGGCATTTGGAAGTATAATTGCAGTCAACAGGGAAGTTGATGGAGATGCAGCTGAAGAAATTTCAAAACTCTTTGTTGAAGCAATAATTGCTCCTTCTTTTTCAGAAGAAGCTCTAAAAATTTTAACGAAAAAAAAGAATATAAGATTGCTGACAATAGATTATGATAGGGCTAAAAAAGAAAGGGCATCTATGCCTGACATAAAGAGAGTGCTCGGAGGATTAGTGATTCAAGAAAGAGATGTTCATCAAATTGACAGAAACAATGTAAAGATTCCTACAAAAAGGCAGCCAACTAACGATGAATTTGAGGGGTTGATGTTTGCATGGAAGATAGTAAAAAATGTTAAATCAAATGCTATAGTCTTTACCAACAAAGAACAGACAGTTGGCGTTGGTGCAGGACAGATGAGCAGAGTAGATTCAGTAAAAATTGCGAGAATGAAGGCAAACCTACCGACCAAAGGATGTGTGATGGCATCTGATGCCTTCTTCCCTTTTAGGGACGGAATTGATGCCGCCGCAGAAGCCGGAATTACAGCGGTTATTCAACCGGGCGGTTCAGTGCGGGATGAAGAAGTAATTAAAGCATGCGATGAGCACGATATTGCAATGGTTTTTACTGGAATCAGGCATTTTAAACATTGAAGAAAATTTGCAAGAGCAATACCATTTTTTAAAAATTAGCCCTAATGAAAAGGGGACTCTCCTAAACAAAATGGCAGAGTGCCTTTTACAGGAAGAAGTTCTCGATTATGGCAAGATAAATGAGATTTTGGGAGAAAGAGAGAAGACATAAAATTT
>RFHX01000207.1 GCA_003695725.1 Candidatus Schekmanbacteria bacterium | reverse complement strand
TTTGAAATGCCTGATGAAATCATTATAGGTGTTGATACAGGGGGGACTTTCACCGATTTTGTATTTATAGAAGATGGAAGATTGAGAACTTTAAAGGTTCTTTCTACACCGTCAAATCCTGCACAAGCGGTTTGTGAGGGCATTGAGAAAATAGCGAAAGGAAGAAGAAAAAAGATAGTTCATGGCTCAACAGTTGCAACGAATGCTTTGCTGGAAAGAAAAGGTGCTGAAACAGCCCTCATAACAACAAAAGGGTTTGAAGATATAATTGAAATTGGCAGGCAGAATCGGACAAAAATTTACAGCTTGAAATATAAAAAGGAGCCGCCTCTCATACCAGAGGATAAACGATTGTCTGTAAATGAAAGAACTTTGCATACGGGTGAAGTCTTAAGAAAAATCAACCTCGATGAAGTTAGAGAGATAATCGAGGAAGCAGTAAATAGAGGCGCAAAATCAATAGCTGTATCTTTACTTTTCTCTTTTGCAAACCCACAACATGAAGAAATTATTGGAAAGGAATGCATTGAAAGAAATATACCAGTTTCTTTGTCCCATAGAATTGTTCCGGAATTTAGAGAATATGAAAGAACATCAACTACAGTCATAAATGCTTATGTTTCGCCGGTTATGGAAAAATACATATCTCAACTTAACGACTATGTTTTAGGCGAGGATAAATTAACTATTATG
This sequence comes from Candidatus Schekmanbacteria bacterium, assembly GCA_003695725.1. NCBI lineage: Bacteria > Candidatus Schekmaniibacteriota > Candidatus Schekmanbacteria bacterium. Next base: position 11,439 of record RFHX01000207.1, on the reverse strand, counting down.
CAATCAAATGGAGGATGTATTTCTGCGGATACTGCAATGAATGAAGCTGTAAAAACAATCCTTTCTGGACCTGCAGGTGGAGTTGTCGGTGCCTCTTCAGCGGCTTTTGAAAGCGGAATAAGGAAAATCATATCATTTGATATGGGAGGAACTTCTACGGATGTTTCATTGATTGACGAGAAATTGTCAATGACGACAGAATCTTATATATGCGGGATGCCTGTAAAAATACCAATGATTGATATACATACTGTCGGTGCTGGTGGAGGTTCGATTGCAAGATTTGATGAAGGAGGGGCACTCAGGGTAGGTCCTGAGAGTGCTGGCGCCGATCCCGGACCTATATGTTACGGCAGAGGGAATGAAGTTACAGTTACAGACGCACATCTTTTTTTGAGCAGGTTATCTGAAAAATATTTTTTAGACGGATTGATGAAGCTCAATGGAATGAAAGTTGAGACAGCCATAAAGGAGATGGCAAAAAGGAATGGCATTGACCCATTAACGCTTGCAGAAGGAATCATAGAGGTTGCTAATTCTACTATGGAAAAAGCGATACGAGTAATTTCTGTTGAAAAGGGATATGATATAAGAGATTTTTATCTGCTTTCCTTCGGTGGCGCAGGCGGCCTTCATGCTGTTGACCTTGCTGAAAGTCTTTCAATGAGGGGAGTCATAATTCCTTATGCGCCCGGTGTCTTGTCAGCAATTGGGATGGTCAAATCTGATATCATCAAAGATTATTCTTCAACTGTTATGCTTCGTGAAGATGATACCTCCTTTCAAGAATTAACAGAGAAATTCAAAAGTATGGAAAAGAAAGCAGTTGATGAAATGATGAAAGAAGGAGTCAATAAAAGCGCAGTTTCATTGATGAAATTTCTCGATATGCGGTATGAAGGGCAATCTTATGAGATAATAGTCCCCTTTACAGAAAACTACATCGAAAATTTCAATGATCTTCATAAAGAGCGGTACGGATACAGCCACAGCGGAATTGCTTGTGAAATTGTAAATTTGAGGATAAGGGCAATAGGGAAAAGAGAAATGACAAAATATGATCCGAAAAAAGACAAAACTGTGGGGCAGAGAAGTTTTGTTGAAAATTGTAATCTTTATTATAAATCACAGCTATTGAAAGGAAAGGTTTACAGCCGTCAAGGGCTTGATGTAGGTGAAACTATAGTAGGCCCTGCAATTATTGTAGAGTATAGCGCTACGACATTTATACCTCCGCACTGGCAGGCTACTATTGATGAAAATTTAAATATATTCATTCACAGAAGATAAAAAGGAATGGAGAAGATAGACCCTATACAACTTGAAATATTCAAAAATCTCTTTTCTTCAATAGCTGAAGAGATGGGATACACTCTAAAGCGCACCTCATTTTCACCAAATATCAAAGAAAGGAGAGACTATTCGTGTGCCATTTTTGACTGTAAAGGAGATATGGTTTCACAGGCGGCACATATACCTGTGCATTTAGGTTCGATGCCAATGTCTGTGAAGGCAATTTTACAGGAGTGCCCTCCATCAAAAAATTCTATGGCAATAGTTAATGATCCGTTCAGAGGAGGGACACATTTACCTGATGTGACGATAATAGCTCCTGTTTTTTTGAATGAATCAAAAAATCCTCTCTTTTATGTGGCAAATCGGGCACATCATTCAGATATTGGAGGAATGACGGCCGGTTCGATGCCCATTTCGACATCGATTTTTCAGGAAGGCGTAATAATTCCGCCTCTTCTTCTTGTGCGTGACAATGAAATAGATGAAAGCGTATTAAGACTCATTACGAGCAATGTGCGCACAACAGAGGAGAGAAGAGGAGATTTCAAGGCACAGGTAATGGCAAACAATATTGGAATTAGAAGGATGCGGGAAACAATAGATAAATATGGTGCAGAGTTAACGAGTTTTTATGCAAAGGCACTTCAAGAATATACTGAGAATATCACAAGAAGAACGATTAAAGATATCAAAGACGGTGTCTATGAATTTGAAGACTATTTGGATGATGATGGAATCGGTATAGAATCAATAAAGATCAAAGTTGCTATTAGAATTGAAGAAGATAATCTTATTGCTGATTTTTCCGGAAGCTCAAAACAGGTAATGGGTTCTGTCAATGCAGTGGAAGCTATCACTTTATCAGCATTGATTTATTCAGTAAGATGTTTAATGCCTGAAGATTTGCCCACCAATGAAGGGATTTTTAAACCGATAAAGTTGATTACTGAAAAAGGAAGTGTTGTGAATGCAGAGTTCCCTGCCGCAGTTGCAGGAGGAAATGTTGAGACCTCTCAGAGAATTGTTGATGTTATCTTGGGCGCGCTTTCCAATGCGGTGCCCGATAAGATATGTGCCGCATCACAGGGAACAATGAATAACATTGCTTTGGGAGGATTTGACCATTACCGAAAAAAGAATTTTGCCTATTATGAAACAATAGGAGGTGGAATGGGAGCTTATCGAGGAGGTAACGGAGAATCAGCTATTCATTCACATATGACGAATACACTGAATACGCCCATAGAGGCGCTGGAATATGATTATCCTATTTTAATTAGAGAATATTCAATAAGGAAAAATTCTGGTGGGAATGGAGAGTATAAAGGCGGCAATGGAATCGTTAGAGAGATTCAATTCTTGACTGATACTGAAGTAACTGTCCTATCCGAAAGAAGAAAGTATTCCCCTTATGGGATCTTTGGTGGAGGTAGTGGACTTTGCGGAAGGAATATTGTCATAAGAAAGGGTAAGTATGAAGATAGAGCCGGAAAATTTTACGAAAAAATGAATTCTGAAGACATCCTCCGCATAGAAACACCAGGGGGAGGAGGATATGGCAGTGCAGAAAAGAAAAATGGTGATGCTGATCTCAAATAATTTTCCTCTTATCTTTTGCCAACAATATTCTCCTTTTAGGAACATCATCATTCCTGATGATTTGTTCAGAGAGTATGTCCATAAAAATTAGAATTGCAAGAGGATTTCAAGTGAGAGTAAGAAGCACAGAAAATATTCATTTTCTGCCTTTTTTGAAATTAGCCACCGTACCCTTTGTTTGTTCGATCGTTAGGGCATTGTAAGCAGGTTTATATTCATAAATATCCTTGCCGATTGGATACTTCTTATATTTTTTCAAAGGTGTCGAAAAATAAGTAATCTTGTGCGAGCCGTAGCTCATAATAGTTGAAAATTTTCCGGGCACCTTATAGCCATAGGAGTATTCATACGCCCCCTGTCCTGAAGAATGCGCTCTGTCATGGGCACAGCCAAGGTTGTGGCCTATCTCGTGTGCAAATGTCCTTTTATCACAATAATAACCGTGTCTTGTCCTTTTTTTAACTTCAACAACAGAATAACCCAATCTTGAAAAGCTTTGATCTACTGTAGTCATCAACCAAGCAGTCCCGCATGAGGAATTATTTTTCCTATGCTTGAATTGCCTAACTAAACAAACAAGATCAGCTTTATATTTCCTTCTCAATAATTTTACATCTTTATTTTGTGTTATATATTGAAGAGCTTCACTGGTATTATAAAGTTCACTTGCTTCAGTGTCATAGAAGGGTTTGAATGCGACGATTTTCAATTTTAAATCTATATTACTATTTTCATATCCCTGATTTGCAATGTCTGCATAATGCTTAATGAGAGTTTTTAACTTATTTTTGTATTTTAGTTTTATAGCGCTAGTGTATAGGACAAGAACATCTATTCTATTTCCACTGTCAGCGGCGTTTGCTTTGAAAGATTTTTTCTCATCTGAATCATATGTCGAGGGAGGAGTTAGTGCACCTCCACATATGGGAATCATTTTAGTGTAATCTTCTTTTATAATTTTATGGCTTTTGCCTTTTGGTTCAATAGAATATAGTTCATTACCAGTATTTATTTCACCAAACATCTTTTCATCTTTTACAGTGAAAATTACATTAGAGAATCTGTTGCCTTTTACCGTTCCGAACCATGAGAAATTTTCCTTCTCAGAAATTACTTTTTTTCTTTCTATTATAAGATTCTTGTCAGGAAGGTTTGCCAATATTCTTCTTGGCATCGTTCGTTCCGGATCGAGTATCGAAAAGTCGATTTCAACCTTTTTTATGGAAGTTGTCTTCTCATAATTCTTAAAGCTTTTCCTTGCAGTCTCTTCTTTGTCATAAAAAAGCTGAGGAAGATTTTGTGCGCGGACAAATGAAAAAAGAGATAAAGATATGAGGATAAAAGAAAGGATTGTTATATCTTTTCTCATAAATAGTTTTAGATAGTTAAATTAGATAGTTAAAATTTTATAACCAAATTATTTTACATAATATCTAATCTTTTTTTACAGGGCAAATATAATAATAAGATTGAAAGAGTTTGATTATAAATTCAAAGAGAGGAGGAGTAAAATGTTTAAGAAGAAAGTTTTTCTATACCTTTTGGTTTGCATATTGGTGCTTTTCTTTGCCGGTGCTATCTCAATAGGATATACGGGATATAAAGGTTACAGGTGCTATTCACAGGGGAAGATAGTTGATTATATCCTCGAGAAATGGAAAGAACGCCTTGATTTGACTGATGGACAGGTGGAGGAAATAAAAGCTCTTATCGAAAATACAAAGGAGGAAAGACAAAAGATAAGAGACAGCTTGTGCAGTGAAAGAAAGGCTATTGCAGAGATATTCTTCAGAGAGGACTCGACCAAGGATGAATTGATGAATGAGTTGAATAAAGTAAAAGATAATATTTCAAGGTTAATGGAGAGTTTTTCAGGGCTTGCAATTGATATAAAAAATGTTCTTACCCCCGAACAACTTAATAAATTAAAGGAATACTACGAACAGAAAGGGTATTGTAGGTTTGCAAACTAAGATAGAAGACTCTACGATTTTCGTTTTTTGAAAAACTGCTTGATGCCTGTAAATTTTTGAATGTTCTCTACTTCAAGCATATCCATTTTTTTTATAATTGAAGGCATCTCCTTTTGGATTTTGGGTATTAAAGGTTTGAGGGCGTTCTTTACGAGACGCACAATCAAGAAAGGGTTGTTAGTCCTTCTGAGAGGTTTTCTGAATAGACCAAAAAGATAGTTGAGTTCTTCTTCTGTAAATATATTGCAGAAAGGGATGAGCAGAAACATATTTCTGTAATCGTCGAAGTCAGCATATGATTTTTTCCACCAATTTATATAAGAGATGATACCATCTCTATTTAGCTTATTATTGCGAAAAGCTTCAGCTATGCTGTTTGCCGCTTTCCAACCACACATCATCGAACCGGTAATTTCTGCTTCCCAAAACCATGCTGAATCACCTGCAAGCAAAACATTATCCTTAAATGGTTCTGAAACAGGCGACCTCATATTGGTAACGAATCCCACCCTTCTACGGATTCTAAGATTCGGGAACCAGCGCTTATAAACGCTTTCTTTGGTAATGAAATCGAATTCCTGAGGAGTTTTTACTGCAAACCAGAATTCATCTTTCTCATAAGGACTTGGGATTATCCAAAAAAAGGAATGAAAGGAGCTATTACTTTTGAATGCATGGCCTGAAATAATGGCTTCAGATTGAGGAATTGCTGTGCCTGTCAAATAATAGGTTATCCCGGAATTTCTTCCAAAGAATAACCTTTCTTTATTGAAACCCATCTGTTCAGCTATGATTGAATTCATTCCATCTGCTCCAATAAGGAAAGTGCCTTCGAAGAAATCTTTGCCGCTCTGAACTTTCACATATTTTTTCCCTTTTCCCACTTTTTCGACATATTTGCCCGTTAATATTTTAGCACCGAATTTCTCTGCCTTGGTTAGAAGACTGGAAATAAGATATCCTTTATTAAAGACAAAGGAAAGACGTCCTGCATCTCCTTCTTTGAAAGATTTTTCATAATTACCGAATTTCAGACAGGTTTTGCCGTTAGGTGCATAAAAATGCCATGCATAATAGTTTCTTCTTGGACCGTCATAATCCACTGTGAAGCCATTGACAGGAAAAACCATTTTTTTGTTTTTATCGTTGTAATACATCCGTTCGCCAAAGTAATAATCGCTTTCTATGGCAAACATCGATGCGCATCCTCTTGTCAATTTGGAAGGATCTTTTTTTCTTTCGAGAAGAAGAGTATTTAATCCAATTTCAGCGGCTGTTTTAGCGGCCATTGCTCCGGCAGGGCCAGCACCTACAACTATGAGATCATATTTTTTTCTCATTTCTTTGAAGGGCTATTTTTTTGAAATCTTCATTAAGCAGAACTCATCACCATTGGCGATTCTTTTTGTCAATTTCATCTCATAGGAAGTATTTTCTGTCATATATTTTGAATTAAGCTCGCAAACGAACTTGCACACTGGCTCATCGAATTTCAATGCGTTAGCAGCTTCGTTATAGGGGCAATAAGATAGCTTTGAATGGACTTCATTGTCGGATTTGAAAACAACTTCCGGAGCAAAACCTAACGATTTATCTTCCTCATTGGCGGCTAATGCCGCAACCACTTCAAAAGGAAGATTTTTTGGGTCGATGTTGTAATCCCTTAACGTGTCTTCCATATACATCTCATAGAGTTCTTCATACATCTTTTCAGCTTCTTTCCCAAATTTCTTTTTGAAAAATTTGAATGTCCGTACTGCCTGAAAACTGAATTTATCCCTCAAATATTTGAACTGCTTTTCAATAGGAATACTTTTATCGATATATATATCCTTATTGTTCATTTTTCATTCTCTCATTTTAAGTTACCCTTTGCTGCATCTATTATATGTTTAGCAAGGATTTTGGCAAGTTGTGGATCGTCATTTATCGGTATCCACAAATCCCATGTTCCACGATACTGATTCTGCACAGGCTTGTTGGGATTAGGTTTCCCTTTAGCAGGGTCGTAACCAAGATGTCCATAGCCGCTTAAATCAAATGCCAGTGAAGGGTCTAACATACCTCTTGCCTTTTTGAGTGGCGTTTGTCTTGGTGGAGGATAGGGCCTTCCATCATCGCACCCTCCCATTTCGAAACAGCAATCTTCATCACCGCATTTAGTATTTACCCAAACACCCCAATAGTCAGGGAATGGATTTCCTTCCAACGGGTATGTCTTATAGTCTCCTTCGTCAAATCTAGCCCAAGTTCTGGTTCCTATTTCCACTGCAATTTGACAATAAATCTCCACTAAATTTAATACTGAATCTGTTACTATCTGAGGAAAGGCGATAACGATATGCTTTGCTCCTCGTTTTTTTAGATATTCGAGGGCATCCCAATATCTATAACCCCATTCCTCAGTGGGAAGTTGCTTGTTGCTTTCATAGAGCCAAGCTGACCCCAATGTTTGCCCTCTCATCCTTCTTGTGCGTTCTACTAATCCGTTTTTAGGATTCAGTTCTTTCACACCGAAAAATGCGCCAATAATATTTTCTGCTTTCATAGTAGGGTGTCGTTGAAGAAGTATTTTTTTTATGTTTTTATTCAATAGTACTGTGTCGTTTATTTTTGGGTCAAAAGATTCATCGTTTTCATGTAGGGCATGATTCAAAAGCAAGACTGCTGTATCAGCGTCAGATACAGATTTATTAAATCTTTTTTCTATTCCTACAACATTTAGTTCTGCCAACTTTATGTCTTCAGCAATAGGATTTGGATATCCTTCAAGGGGAATATGTCTGTCTTTATCAGGTATTCCAAGCGACCTAGTCCATCCTTCCGGCTTTTCAGGATAAGATCTTTCCATTAGATTTTTATAGTCATTTACCCATATCAAAGGGATTGCCTTTTTGTGATTATTATTCCATTTATCAAGAACTTCTTTTGCTCTTTGGACAAATTCAAAGGTTTTGGAAAACCGAACACCTCCCACAGTCATATCGGCAACAATAATTTTGGACACTCCCTTTTGAAGAAGTCTTTCAACTGGACCGTCAACATCGTAGCGATTTGGATTACAGTCTTTCCAAGGTCCATCCTTTTCACCTTCGCCGCAGTATGTTATTTTATCGCCGCCCGGTGGAGGATTGAGAAAAAAGCGGGGGTAGGGCAAATATTCTGGATGGCTTCCTCCCATCCATGCACCAAGCTCAACTTCAAATTCAAGGCCTTCTTCATTTGATTCCAATTCTCTTTTTAAATTTGAAAGCTGTTTTTCTGTTATTTGATAAAAGGGATCAATGCCTCCGATCCGTTTGTATTCAAATCTGTATTTTCTTAAAAAACTCTTTGCATACTCAGACATTGGAGAATTCAGTACAAGAGGCCAATTCTTCCTTTTCCACATTACAAATTGGTAAATAGGGTGATTTTTATCGTATGAAAATTGCTGAATGACTGCATCAAACATATATTGTGGTTTTTCCACTTCCTGTCCACCGTGAACAGTATAAATGACTCCAATTTTTTTTGGTGCCTTTGCGCAGGAAAACAGAATTGTAAGAATAGGTATAAGAAAAAAAATCCGTAAGAAAAATTTATGAGACATTTTATCCTCCATAAATGAATATTGAATATTTATGCAACTCTTTTCACAAACAATTAAAGGTCTTATAGGCGGGCAAAGATTTGTCAATAAAAAAAATAGCGGGGAGAGGATTTGAACCTCTGACCTTCGGGTTATGAGCCCGACGAGCTACCAGACTGCTCCACCCCGCATCGAATTGCTTGAATTTATAAGCGTCTTAAAGAGATTTGTCAAGGAGTTATTTTTTCTGATAATATAACCACAAAATTTATATATCAAAAAAATTTAAATGATAAAAAAATGAAAGCAATGATTCTTGCAGCCGGTAAGGGAGAAAGGCTATTGCCTTTGACACTGACAAAGGCAAAACCGGCACTTCCTGTATTCAACGTGCCAATTATAGTCCATACACTCAATTTTCTTTATAAATATGGAATAGAGGAGGTTTTTATAAATCTACATTATAAGCCTGAAAGTATCAAATATGCCATTGATGAGTCATTCGATAAAGAGATGAAAATTACTTTTTCTTTGGAAAGAAAATTGCTTGGCACAGCAGGAGGATTGAAGAAGGTTGAAAGATATTTTAGTGATGAAACATTCGTTGTGATTAACAGTGATACACTTTTGAATTTTGATTTGAAGGAGATGATTGTTTTTCATAAAAAAAACAATGCTGATTCAACAATGCTTCTTGCATATCCCAACAAGGATGACTCATTTGGGAAAGTTTATCTATCAGATGATATGCAGGTGGTGGATATTCTTGAATTGGTTGGCGCGGAAAAGAAATGTAATCCTATGAATTTTACTGGCGTTCATATTTTAGAACCATCAGTTTTTGATTATATCCCAAAGGAGGAAGTCAAAGAGATAAATTCAGATATCTATCCTAAACTAATCAAAGATAAAAAAAAGATTTTGGGGTTTGTAAACAGGGGGTATTGGTGTGATGTAGGGACATTGAAAAGATATCGAGAGATTCAAACAGAAGTAGGTGACAATATAGCGGCTAACTTTAACATTGAAAAAGACAAGAATGGATGTTTAATTGGAAATAATACGATTATTGATGAAAGCGCTGAAGTCTTCAATTCAGTAATAGGGAAAAATTGTCGCATTGAAGGCGGTTGTAAAATTCGTAATTGCGTAATTCTTGACAATGTTGTCATTAAGAGAAATACTCTGTTGGAGAAAGCTATAGTTTGTTGCTTTGATGGGAAATTGCAGATAATTGATTGTTAAAAAGGGAGAAAGATAGGTTTATGCTATTGGCAGTTGATGTTGGAAATACAAATACGGTCATAGGGGTTTTCAATGGAAATGAAATAATTGTAGATTGGAGGATTGCAACAGGCACTCGATGGACAGCCGATGACTTTTTTGTAGTCTATAAAAATCTTTTTGAGTTTGATAACAGAATACGGTTGGAAGAAATCTCATCAGCAGTAATATCGAGCGTTGTCCCTGCAACAATTTCTCCTTTAACTGAAATGTGCCTCAAGTATTTCAATTTAAGTCCTCTTATTGTTGACAACACAGTAGAAACGGGGCTTAAAAATCTCTATGATAATCCTGCTGAAGTTGGTGCAGACAGGCTTGTAAATGCAGCAGCAGCTTTTAGAAAATATGGCGGTCCTGTTATAGTCGTTGATTTTGGCACTGCCACAACCTTTTGTTATATCTCAAAAAGTGCTGAATATTGTGGAGGAATTATTGTGCCGGGCATTAAAATTTCTATTGATGCACTATTTGAAAGAGCGGCCAAACTTCCAAAAGTCGAGTTAATTAAACCTCCCAAGGTAATAGGTAAAAATACGATAAACAGCATACAATCAGGCATAATATACGGTTATGCATCTCTTGTTGACGGAATAATTGAAAAGATGGAAAATGAGATTAGTGAAAACCCCTTTGTCGTTGCTACAGGAGGACTTGCAGATTTGATAGCGCCTCAAAGCAAAAAGATAAAAGAAACAAATCAGATGCTTACGCTTGAGGGGTTAAAGATAATTTATGAATTGAACAAGAAGAAAAGCTAACCAAAAGGAGTAGTTGACAAATTGGAAAAGCCAAAGATAGTTTCAATTCAAATTGGGAAAGTGGCTTCCTATAGCGGTGATGGGAAAGAATGGCAAAGCGGTTATATAAAGAAGCCGGTAGAAGGAAGGATAAGAGTTTCTGTTACAGGGCTCGAGGGTGATGAACAAGCAGATATAAGAAACCATGGAGGCCCTGACAAAGCAGTGCTTGTTTATCCTGAATCTCATTATCAGAAATGGCAAGAGGAATTGCACATTGAAAAACTCGATTATGGTTCATTTGGCGAAAATATAACCATTTCTAATTTGACTGAGGAAGATGTATGCATTGGAGATGTATTTGAAATAGGAGATGTAAAACTACAAATTTCGCAGCCCCGTCAACCCTGTTGGAAAATATCGAAAATTTTGAAAAAGGATGGACTTGACAAAAGAGTCCAGGAAACAGGACATACTGGTTGGTATCTGAGAGTGCTTCAAGAAGGCGAAATAGAATCGGATAATGAATTTAAATTGATAGGCCGTCTTTTCCCTCAATGGACTGTGTTGAAAGCACTGAGAATTATGGAAAATGCAAAAAATAATCCGAAAGTAGCAGGAGAATTGGCATCTTGCCTTCTTTTGTCTGAAAGCTGGAAGAAAACTCTGCGCTCTTTTGCTGATGGTAAAAACAGCCAATCAAAAGACGATAGATTCAAAGGTCCATAATCTCTAAATATTTTGATTATTTTAGAGCACTTCTCTTTTTTTTGGATAAAAGCTAATATCCAAATCAATAGAACGATTTATTCCAAATCTCCAAACTATAGAAGATGAATTCTTTTCTATTGAAAAAAATCTATCTGATGATAAAGTTAGCACTTATTTTTTAAAGATTTTGAATATAAAGATTTAGGTTTCATATTTAAAACATATTGAAAGAATTAAATATTTCATATTAAAGAGAACTATATAAATC